>CAYZUW010000233.1:0-6945 GCA_964481325.1 uncultured Saprospiraceae bacterium | reverse complement strand
TGGTCGCATCCGCATCCGCATCATCCACATTCAAAGTCAAGGTCGAACCATCTGACAAAGTGATGTTACCTGCACTCGCATCTGTTGATATATCTTGGATTTCATTGGTCGCATCCGCATCTGCATCGTCTACATTCAAGGTCAAAGTCGAGCCATCTGATAAAGTAATATTACCTGCACTCGCATCTGTAGAGATATCTTGGATCTCATTGGTCGCATCTGAATCCGCATCTGAAACATTTAATGATAAGGTAGAACCATCTGAAAGGGATATATTTCCTGAGGTCCCATCCGTAGTTATATCTTGGATTTCGTTCGTTGGATTTGCATCCGCATCATTTACATCATCTCCATCTGCTAAATCAGCAGGAATGTTTTGCACAAGCCCCCATTGCGTTAACAAGCCTCCTTGATTGTTTATCAATCCTATTAAATCCGAAGTTGGAATATCTACTTGGCTTCCATCTGCATTTAATAGAAATAAATTATTGCTTAAAGTATCTATCGCTACTCCAACAGTTAACTCATTTGTGGGATTGCTATCTGCATCGTTTACGTCATCTCCATCTAAAACATCACTTGGTACATTGAGTATATTTCCCCAACTTACTTCTGACACCTTGTTCCAGTTTGTACCGTCAAACCTTTCAATGCAATCCCCATCGAGATTATAGATGATTGTACCTCTTACGCGTCCATTAGGACCAAGAGCGTCTCTTTGAGAGCTATTCATCCTAGGAAGCGTTAAACCACCATTAATAGATTTAATCTCTAAGGCACCTTGGGGAACTTTTGTACCAATACCAACTTGACCAATTACCTGAAATATGGACAGAATAACAATTAGGAGGGTTAAGCTAATTTTTTTCATTCTTGACAACATTTTAGAAGAAATAAGTATTCATCTATGAATGTCACCATAAACTGTATCTAGAAAATAATTTTTTTCGAGCAAATGTGACAACTATGCAAGACCAATGTTTGTGACAATATCTCACATTATAAAAATTTCCGAATTCTATATATTACATTTTCAATTAATTATATAGCTTTAATTTATGAATTTCAATAAGTGATTCGCTAGTGTGACATGTTCAAAGTATTTAAATTCGGTAATTTGTGGTCAACAACATCATTTCCCCTACAAATTTTAAGTTAAGTATTTCTTAAATCTAAAATAAACTTTGATTTCTGTGAAAAACAGATTTGCAGAATAGACTAAAGATTTGACTAAAATGAGCATATACTATTGTACTGAACAAGGTACTTCCACGATACAATGATGATTAATTAGGCAAGAAAACAAATGTCAAAGGATGCTGAATATCGCGACTTTACAAGAATATTTTTTTCGGAATTGTACTGTTTGGTTATCTCGAGATTTAATCACATAACAATTTATAGCCGCATCTTTTGTAGTGATAACATATAGTACTAGATTACAAACTTTTAAAAATGTAAAAATCCGCTTGCACCTTTAAAGCACAAGCGGATTTAAGAAATTCGTTTACTGTAAAAAACTAGAACTAGTTATTTACAGCTATTCTTTCTGTCAATGATTCGTCTCCAGCTGTAATTCTCACGAAATACAATCCATTAGGAGTGTTATTCAAGTTAAAATCAAAATTACCAGCCGTCATTTCTCTTTCAAGTTTTTCAATTACTTTTCCAGTAAAATCCAATACTTCTACTTCTACAAATTGTGAATTCTCAAAATTCAAATTAACTGAGAATGATCCGTTATTTGGATTTGGAGTAATATTATGACTTTCCAAGGCAGCGATAGAGTTAGTACTTGTTGAAATAAGTTCAAACTCTTCCTCAGTCGACTGACAACCATTTGCATCTGAAACGATAACAGTATATATACCTGGTACCAAACCTACTGCTGTCTGAGTAGTTTGTCCATCAGACCAAAGGTATGAATAAGGTTCTACCCCAAATGTTGCAGTTACTGTAATTTCGTCTACATCATTTGAAGTGATGTCAATAATACCTGGACTCTCTGTTCCGAAACTAACAACAAGCGTTTCTGGAGTAAAGGCACAAGCCGCATTATCTTCAAAAACAACTCCTCTTAACGTCCAAGGCCCTGAAAGAGCCTCACCTAATACACCATTAAAAGTTGCATCCCAAGATACATTCTCTATAAGTTGAATTGCTATTTGTCCGTCTGCCCCTGGAGCTCCTCCACCTGTTCCACCTAACTCATTAGTCGCAACAAATCCAAATGCGCCATTTTCATCTGGTAGCATTAGGTTTTCAAGTCCAAAATCAAAAGTCCCGTCAATATCACAAATAGAGACTTCTCCCGAATTAGTTAAGTTACCAGCACTACACATAAATGCACCAAATTCAAACGATTCGAAAGCTTGGCATCCATTGGCATCAGTAACAATTACAGAAAAAATACCATTTGAGCCTAGATTCGTTGCAGTAGCTGTAGTTTGAGCAGCTGGGTCATCCCATAAGTAAGTGTACGGTTCAACACCACCTGTAGCAACTACAGTAAGCTCACCTGGGTTCGTTTCAGTCAATGAAGAAATGCTAGGTCCTTCCATATCAAAATCCACAATAAGATTCAATTCAGTTGTAGAACAAGGCGCACCAGAAGCATTATCCACTACTAAACCTGAAACAACCCATGTTCCTCCTAAGGCAGCAAAATTATTAGCACTCAATAGCCCATTTAAATCATTATCATAAGTTACGGAAAGAGGTCCAGGGAAAGTAAATCCACCCATTATACCACCAGTACCACCCATTGAATCATCAAATAACCAAATAAAAGAGTTATTTGGAGGAATTACTTCGCCAACTATTTGCAAATCGAAAGTACCATTTGCAGCACATGCCAGTCCATTTGTAAGGAGAGTACCTGTATCGCAATCTGGTGTTTCTCCACACGGAGCATTTCCAAGACATGACAATGTTGGAAAACCATTATCTACGGCAACATTAGGCCCACCTCCGCACTGCTCTTGTTCATTAATAATAATAATGTATGTACCATCTTCAGAAGCTGTCCAGGTAATAGTACAATTGTCACCATCGCCAGCTCCAAATGCATCAATCGCACCACTAGGAGCTTGAATAGTAAAATCAGGATTCCAAGTGCCCGCATTAGGCCCATCACAAATATTAAATTCATATTCTCCTCCTGCAACAAAATTAGTTACAATATAAGATTCCGATGCAAAGGCTTCAAAAGGAAGTACAGTTGTTGCACACCCAGTGCCATCATCACATGGTGCAGCACCAAAATTGTTAAAAGGCCCTGCAGTAAAATCAACACATTGTGCCGATACTTGATTTAAGCCTAAACCAAGAGCAAAAAGAAAAGTTAAAGTGTAAAGAATTTTATTCATAATTATAGTTTTAGATGAGTTCAAAAGTATTAATATTTATATTATACTCATGATACTTTTAATATTTTTTATATATAATAAGCGACTTTTAACTAAGTCATACAAATAATCGCCTATTTAATGCCCTTTATGGCCACATCCTATTGGGGATCCTGCAGGCATCTCAATGCTTGATTTACCTTTCCATTTGGACGGATCATCCAAAAATCGGAAAATTTTGCTCCTTGCCAACATCAAATGTCCCTTTCTTTCCTCTGTTGAAGCCGAAATTCGCTCAAGTTTGTCCAAATAATCGCTCAAAACTAGTTGACATTGACCTTGTGTCTGAATGGAAGCATTTTGATCCATAGCCAAAGCCATCAATTGATCCAAAAAAAGGTGATCGCACATACGCTGTAAGGCTGCTTCGTAGGAATTCCCTTCCTGTTCAAAAGCTTTTTTCATCACTTGATTCATCATTGAACCAAATTCAATACTACTTTTGCCCATAGAAGCGTGCTGGATTATTCGGTTCACACGCTGCGGATGCAAAAGTGCACTTATAGTGGCATTTGCAGAACTCTCAGCTGCTGCCAAGGGATCAAAAGTCACCCCTGTCTTGCTTGTAAAACTTTCCCTAGTTCTACCGAAGCCAATAGGCTTTGGAGGTATGATATCTAGCACGTTTTTAGGCATAGCCAAAAAAGAGGGTTCTATACTTTTCATTAAAGTGGTGATTGCTTTTTGCTGAATATTATCATCCACTACTTGAGGCGTCTCTTGACCATCTCCACGAACGGTGTAAGCATAGTCCACACCTCCAATCAGTTTGGATACCGCCTCTATCTGAAAACGATGTGAAAGGTATATTGGTACTAACACTTCTTCTAGCGTCGCCATGGGTGCATCAATTGGTATATTGCGTTCTCCAAATTGCTCCAAGGCTTTCTTTCTCACAGCAGCCATCCGATCAAATTCTTCAATCGCGCCTTCACCATTGTCCCACAGATGGGCATAGGGATGCGCTCCACCAATGGGTCGAGCATCAGAATCAGAAATATACTTCAATCCCATTCTGTTATTCTCAGCTAAGATATCACCGAGTGCTTTCGCTTCATCTGTCCCTTTTGCAAAGTCCTGATATCCATAGAGTACTGTACGCTTATCCCATTCGCCAATCTTGTCATCGTAGGCGTCTTCAAAATCTAATTCTCCCTCGGAATCCAAAGTTATATATGGGTGAGGGTAATCCATCACTGAAGCACGTCCGTTTACACTAGCGGCAAAATTATGCGCTAACCCTATAGTATGCCCTATTTCGTGTGCAGATAATTGTCTCAATCGAGCGAGCGCCATCCGCTCCATTTTGTTCGAGACTGGTTTCCCTTCCTCATACGGAGCTAGCAGTCCTTGCGCAATCAAAAAATCTTGTCGCACTCGTAGAGAACCAAGCGACACATGCCCCTTTATGATTTCGCCTGTCCTTGGATCTATTACTGACGCACCATAAGACCAACCCCTTGTGGCGCGATGTACCCATTGAATCAAGTTGTAGCGAACATCCATAGGATCAACGTCTTCTGGCAAAATTTTTACTTGGAAAGCATTCACATAACCAGCTGCCTCAAAAGCTTGATTCCACCATCTAGCTCCATCAAGCAGTGCCGATCGCACTGGCTCAGGCGCGCCAGGGTCGAGATAGTAAACAATAGGTTCCACTGCTTCAGATTGTGCAGCCTCAGGATTTTTCTTTTCTAATCTATGTCTAGTGATGTATCTTTTCACCAAAGGCTGATCTATGGGTGTGGCATAATCTTGAAAACGGATACCAAAGTATCCAGAGCGTGGATCAAATACTCTTGGCTTATAATTATCATCAGGCAATTTGATAAACGAATGATGCTGCCGCACTGTCACTGCACCAGGCGTAGGGGTCACGCTTCGTATAAAGCCTCCTATCGGATCTCCCGTAAATGTAAGTGTAGCTTCTAGTTCTGTATTCTCTGGAAATGCTTTGCATCTCGGCAAGTATACTGCAGAGCGACTTGCATCCAATTTATAGGTACCTTGTTTTGTTCTCTTTAATGTGCCTATTACACCATGTGCGTCTCTCAATAAAAATAGAGTCGCATCTACAACCACCTTTCCAGCAGATTCTCCCTCTACTTTGAAACCCCATAAAACAGATTGTGCAAAAGCTTCTGCAACAGAATTACGTTCCGCCTCATTATCACTCACCGCACGATAATCATAATTGATTTGCGTGAGCAAAACTTTTGGTCCTACCTTGACAAATTTCACTACATGTTCGTTTCCAAGTTGCCCCCTGTCAAGACCGATATCATTTGACCCAACACCTGCTGCCAATGAATTGACATATAACAGTTCCTGATCAAAGTCCTCGATGGCAAGTAATAATTTTCCTTTTTCCTCATCCCAATAAAAATCAAGATACCCCTCTTCTAAATCCATCTTCGCAAACTTCGATTTCATTTTATCTCCTTCCTTCTGCATGTCAATCTTAGGAGCGGACACCGATTTTATATTATTCGTGCACGTCGCAAAAGACAAAACGCACAACAAAAGAACAATTACATTTTTCATACTATTCATTTTTTATACTTTGAGTACACTCTGGAAACTCAACTATCAAACTCTACCTTTTATGTCCGTGAAAGTAGTGAATTCTCATCAACTAATTAGGACAATAGCGCTAAAATATACTCAACGGAAATTGGTCTGGGACAATTTATGCGATTTTATTTTGGTCAATATCAAGACGTGAAACGCAGGTGATGCCTTAGCATCAGCGAGTATTCACAACGCAGATAGTGGTCAAAAGAAAGAGCAGAAAAGTCCCAAACTACTTTCCGTTGAGTATAAGCCTAGATGTCTAGTACTACAATTTTAATATGGGGTCATCCAGGACTAGCGTCTGGACCGGGCTTCTCCATGCTCCGTTAACACTTCGGTGCTACACTGCGTTTCGCACTGGGCATTCACATGCCCACATTCCATATCCCTTGCCCTACTCCTTTCAGTCCGTCGAGCTTCGGCTATTCGCCTACGCGATTGATTTTTAAAAAATCAATCTATATAGTTGTATTTATACTCTTAATTATTCCGTTTTAGTGAACCTATAATTGTTTGTTTATCTTGTGATTTTTAATGTAGTTTTATGGATATAAAAGGCTTAAGTAAATATTGGGGATTAGTTTCTTATGTAGTTTGTGGATTGTTGGTTATCCTTCCTATTTCTTATACATTTTCTGTTCAAGATGAAGCCTCCGTTGGTGTATGGATAAAACAAACAGTATACAATACTTTTGTCTACACTGTTGGTGTTGGCTCATGGATTGTACTTTGGCTGTTACTCCCGAAATTAAAGAACAATGTTTTTAAAAAAGTCGGAAGTGTAGTTATGTTATTACTTTATGGGCTCACTGTTTTTGTTATTGCTCGAGGATTACTTTTTGAATCACCAGAATTTCAATTCAGCATTGGTGCCGAGCTTATTCTTTTGTCTTGTCCTTTAATCTTGATAGATGCTTATGGCTTATGGATCACTAAAAAAATGGAATCGTAATTTTGAATTTGT
>CAYZUW010000232.1:0-6948 GCA_964481325.1 uncultured Saprospiraceae bacterium | reverse complement strand
GACAGTATTTATACCAAGCTTTTGGTCTTACAGGATCAGTTGGTGTATATGCTATCGATGGAACTGAGTTGACATTTATTCAAGAAGTAACAGGTGATTTACCAGAGAACAACATTCAAGGTATCGTATCTGTAGGTCAGCCTTCTGATGTTGGTGGTGGACAAGTAACGGGTGTGGATCTAGACTTGAACATTGAAGTAGACAGTCGTCTATATAATATCTTTGAAGAGGTAGCATACACAATAACGCTTACCAATAATGGAGACCAAACAGCAACGGATGTAATCGTTGATGCGAGTTATCCACAAGGAATGGTGTTGACAAGTGCATCTGTTTCAAATGGTGTTTTTGATAATTTCCGCGAAGAGCTTACTGTAGCTTCTTTAGCCCCTGGACAGACGACAACACTTGATTTAGTATTGTTTACATTGATTGAAAATGTGAACATTACTAACGTGGTTACTGTAGTTGGATCTGGTCAACCAGACGCTGACTTTACAAATAATTCTGACTTTGTTACGATTGTACCATTCTCTAATGGAGGTGTAGCAACAGGTGTTGGAAGCGTAGATCTTGAGCTTGAAATTAGTACACCTGGTACTTCTTTCAGTCAGTTCGAAAATATAGCGTATACTATCACGTTAACGAATAATGGTGTAGACGCAGCAACTAACATTTTTGTTAATGCTGGAATCCCACAAGGTTTGGCATTTACTTCTGCAACTACAACCAATGGGGTGTACAACTACTTCTTTGAGAATTGGAATATTGATCAATTGGGTGCTGGACAATCAGCAACCTTGACGCTTACCTTGTTTACGCTAGTGGATAATTCATCAATTACGAACTATGTGCAAGTATTTGCAGTAGATCAGAATGATGTTGATTCTACTCCGGGTAACAACCCAGGTAATACACCGAATGAGGATGATGAAGCTGTAAGTATTGTTAATACCAACAACAGCTTGACATCTGGTGAGTTAGGATTAAGACTAAGTGATATTCAAATGAATGAAATGTATCCTAATCCTACGAATAGTACGCTTACTTTGAATTTTGAAGCAAATGCAACATTTGATTCAGAAATAAAAGTAATGGATGTTTCTGGAAGAGTGATTAGTGCATATGCAACTTCTATTAATGAAGGAATAAATGTTGTGAACATGGATGTTTCATCTATGAGTCCTGGTGTTTACTTTATTAAGATGGTTGATCAGAATGGTGCAGTTGAAAATCACAAGTTTATCAAAGTAGATTAAATAGAAAAACTATATCATGGTAGAGAATGCTTTCATAAGTGTTCTCTAACATGGTTAGTATTTCACAATAAAGATTTATTTTTTGTTCATTTAAATCATCTTCTGTGATGATATGAGGAGCATCGAAAGATGTTCCTCTTTTTTTATATCTGTTCTCTAGTGGTTCAGTAATAAATTTTAAATCACTAATAATTAGAATGCTATTACCATTCGCAAAAACTTTTTAGTCGATTTGCAAGCAAGTGTTGACTTATGATCTTATACAAATAGCTGAACTATTAATAAAAATGGTATGAAATCAAAATGTAGAATTAGGAATTGGCTCCTAAACGGTAAATAAAGAGAATACTTAATGAGATTAAGAAGTAGCCACTTGTGGTGTTTCCATAGGGATGATTGGTAAAGTAACATAAAAGTCAGTTCCTTCTCCGACCTCTGTTTCAAAGTAAATAGCCCCTTGAACGGATTCAATAATGTTTTTTGAAATAGCTAGTCCTAATCCAGTCCCAGATGACTTAGTAGTAAAGTTGGGGACAAATACCTTTTCTCTCATTTCATCAGAAATACCTGATCCATTATCCGAAATTTTCACAATAGCTTTTCCATCTTGTTCGTAAAGTCTGATGTCTACTTTGCCGTCCGTTTTTTCTTCTGGTATCGCTTGGATTGCATTTTTGATAATGTTGTTAAATACACTTACCAGGTGATTCTTATCAGCAAAAACGTTTAGCTGTTTTTCTGGCATATCTATTTCGAGCTGGACTTCCTTTACTTCATTAAATAGATTATATACTGATTCTAATAAAGAGTTAACCTCTAGTTGTATGTTTTCAGCTCTAGGCATTTTAGCAAAGTTTGAAAATTCAGTTGCGATCTGCGCTAAATTGTCAATTTGCTGTATGAGTGTATTAGACACCCTTTTCATGAGTGATCCAAGGTCCTCTGCTCCATTATTGTAGGCATGATTCAAATATTGAATCGACAGCTTCATCGGAGTTAGTGGATTTTTTATTTCATGTGCCACCTGTTTTGCCATTTCTCTCCATGCACCTTCACGCTCTGACTGCGCCAACATCTCAGCACTCTCACGGATATTCTGAACCATCTTGTTATACTCGTTGATCAAAATTCCTAGTTCGTCTTTTGCTTTATATTCGATTTTTTCATTTCTACCACCTAATCTAAAAGCATTCAGTTTTTGACCGATTGAAGTCAATGGCTTGGTAATAGAGTTCGCTACAAGGATGGCTATCGCACCGGCTATCATCAAAAGGAAAACATACACATTGAGTAGTGTCCCCATAAAACTAACCGCATCCGTTCTTGTACTACTCAATTGAGAATAATAAGGTAGACTCAAATATCCTATTTTTAAAGTGGGTCTGCCAGCTTGCTTAAGTTTTACGGGGATGTAAGCCGCTTTATAAACAAAATCTCCAATGTGTTCATTTTCTTGCACATAGTCTTTTTGCTTCATATCCGAAAGCGCCATGTAGGCAGCTGGGTTTATTTTACGAGACAGGATTCCTCTTTTATAAAAGTCTTCCTCACTAGTCTTGCTCAATTCTCCTCCAAGGCTATATAGATTGATGTCAATACGATGGATATTAGATATTTCTATTACCCTTAGATTGTCTAGAAAATCTTTAGGAGTCATCAAGGTGCTATCCACTCTTGCCATAGTTTGGAGTTCGTGCTCTGTATCTCTGATGACTGATCGCGTCTTACGTTTCAATCTGTTTTCGTGATACTGCTCGTGCGACTGTCCAAAAAAGACTACCGTAACAATTCCAATGATCAAGAAACTGATTACGATCAATGCGATTACCGAAAGTTGGATTCTATTTTTCAAACTTGGTTTTCGAATAATCGCAAAACTCAAACTCTGAGGGATAAATTTGAATATGATATTCAAAAATCCTAGAATTAAAGTACATATAATTAGTAGGGTGAATAAGTAAGAGAATAAAGAAATAGGCATTATCCATCCCTCTGTTTCTTTACTTATTAAGACAACATTGTTGTTGTGGTCTCGGTAACTTATTTGAGAGCGTCCATTTCCATCTTGTACTTCATATTCACCTGCTACAGGAATAACATCTTCAGAAATAAGAAACTCTCCATAATATGGGTCATTGCGCATAATGTTTTGTCCATCATGGTAAATAGCATATTGGTACTCCTCTATATTATCTAAACCCATATAGGCTCTCTTCGTCATGAGCTCTGTATATACCTTTGATTGCTGACGTTGCTCTCTTGTAAATTTGATAGTCTTAGGAGACACTAAGCCATTCTCTTTTGTAAGCACACTAAAATAGTCGTAGTCGTACTCTTCTCCTTTTGATCTAAATGTAGAGTTGGAGGCGTTGTCAACTTGCTCTACAATTTTGTTTTTACTTGCAATATTTTCGATAGTTCCTTCAAGGATAGAAAAGGAGTAATTATTAAATAGATACGTATTTTCTTCAAAGTATTTATCTAATATTAAGTGTAGCTCCTCTAGTTGAAGCGCATTAGATTTTTCACTAAAGCCATTAGATTTTTTATTATTTACAAATTGTGAAAATACGGCTAAGTCTTTCTCAATAAATTGATCTCTGTTTTCACTTAGTATTTTAGCATACTGCTTTCGCTGCATCATGTCTTTGTCTTCACTAAAGTTGAAAATGAGTGAAGATGAAAATATTGCCATGACTACAATCCAAAAAATTAACCACGATAGATTGTTATATTTACCAAAAACAAAAATGTCAAACAATATCTGATATGCCAATATGAATAATAAGAATCTAACCGTATCCAATTCTAAATTGACTGCATATAAGAGAGGGACGGCTAATGCTGTTGAAGCAAAATACATTACCTGCCTATTGAAATCAGGAATCTCTAATCTGTGATTGATGAGCATCAACAAATGAGAAAAAAGAAATAAGCCGAGAGTTAATAAAACTACTCCAACAATAGCGAGTAAGCTTTCATTTTGGATATTTAGCATATAGCTAAAGTCAAACTCAATATTACTATCTAATATCAATCCCCTAATTACATTGGCTACGTTTATGATACTCATGGCAATAACTGCTGAATTCATAAAGCCTAAAACTTGTTTGGATACAGAGGACACCCGATCAAAATGATAGTTGCCGATATTGCGATGAAAAAACAAAATAATCCATAGCAATATGAGAATGTCAATCAACAAATCTCCCAAGGATTCACTTACGTAAAAATTTAGGAAATCTCTATTGAAGAGAGACAAGGAAGAAAATTCATTGGTAAAACTAAAATTATAGTCGAGCAACTTATACGTTAGTATGCTAGTCAATAAAAAACCAGCCCCTACCCCTAAGGTATATTTTTGCGCCAGCATCTTACTGATATAGTTTATGATGAGCCCAAAAAATAAAAGGAACAAGCCAAAGGTAATGGCACATTTCTTAAGAGAATAGATATCTATAGATTGCGTATCATGGTTCAAATAAGAAACCACTTTCCCAGCATTATCTTTTATAGGATAACTAGTCGTTTTTGTTGTTAATTGTACAGCATTAGGAACATACTTCTCTGTTGCAAATTGCTTATTTAGGTATTCACTTTCTATGTGGTATTCTCGCTTGATAGGGAAAAAACTATAGATGGAATATTCGTCGAAAAATGCATCTGATATAGTCTCCCGTTTTCCGAGATATTGCCCATTGGATAATTGCAAGGAGATCATTTCTCCATTCTTGGGTATTTGAGCAAGATCCACATTATCAAAAGGAGTAGAGGTACTTGTCCAAAATTCTATAATACCTTGCTTTTCAAATATAATAGAAAAAGGCTCTGCAGAGATAGCATCTAGCTTGACAAGATCTTGGTCATCTTCTTTATTGGCGATTTTGCTATTCGCACTCAATCTACGCTTCAAGAAATCCTTATCCTCCAAAATATCGGCTACACTCTGTTGGTGCTTGTGCAATCCATTTTCTATACGCTCTGCATAAACATAGTTACGGTCACTAGAAACCATATTATGCCTCGTAACTAATGCAAACACTAATGAACAGCTTGCAATAAGAATATATAGAAGAATTTTTTTATTCATAATTGGATTTACTCCAAAAGGTCAATTATAGCGTTTTTGACTAATATAGGATTAATATTTAATATCAAATTTCAATCCAAATGAGCACTTTTGCAAGCAACAAATATATTCTATAACCCTTTTATTTACTGCGAAATAGGTGATTTTGATACATCCTAGGCCTATATATATATGCGCGTATCTTACTTTCATAACGATAACTAAGGGGTTAAAGGCACTGCCATTCAAGAATTAGATTCAAAGAGAAATTGGTCGATTTATGACTTATAATCGGAATTTTACCTGTATTTCGACTAGTTTTGCTGTAGATATTCGCTCTATCGCGGTTCTATTATTAGAAACGAGGAAAGTCCGGACAACGCAGAGCACCATACCATCTAACTGATGGGCTTTGATTCTTCGGAATCGAAGACAGCAAGTGTCGCAGAAAATTACTTCCTTGGGGCTTCGGCCTTAAGGTAAAGGTGAAAATGTGCGGTAAGAGCGCACATCTATGCAGGGCAACCTGGGTAGGGGATAAACCTTATGGGTTGAAATGCCACGTATATTCTGATCCTTAGGGACTAAGCTGCTCGCTTAGATTAAGAAGTCTTCGGATTTCTTCAGAAGGGGTAGGCAGATAGAGCACTTTGGTGACGAAGTGCCTAGATAAATGATAGAGGGGTCAATCGTTGACTTACAGAATCCGGCTTATAGAATATCTATTTTTTTACACACATTCATGTGTCCACTACCAATAAAAAAGTCTTGCACATTGACTATGCAAGACTTTTTTTATGTTACCATAAGCACTCAGGGCTGAATTATTTTTCGGCAAGCGCCTTTATTTTATCTTCCAATTCGTATTCATCTCCAGGCGTATATCCTGCGTGATCGTAGACAATATTTCCCTCTTTATCAATGATGAAAGTCTGCGGAACAGTTTGAAAATCAAGCGCCTTCTGCAACTCCTGATTTTGATCTGAAAGCACTTCGTATTCCCAGCTTTTCGCTTCTACTATACCTGGTACCTTACTCGCCAACGCACGAGGTGTGTCTATAGTAATAGCCAATAATTCTACGTCATATTTTTTTTGCCAATCTGGATATAAGTCTGCTATAGCATCCAGTTCTTTTTTACATGGAGAGCACCAAGTAGCCCAAAAGCTGATGACCGTTATCTTTCCGTTCGCGGCATAATCCTTTAGATTTACTGTCTTTCCATCTAGGCTTTTAAAGTCAATATCTGGCACTGATTTTTGCGCAAAACCTGTTGCCGCGTATAAAGTCAAAGCTAGTAGTATAAAAAATCTCATTACGTATTCATTTATTTTTAACATTAGTCGCTCCTCATGGAAGCATGACAGTCACTAAACGGCAATTTATACCTATTTAATGCAGTATGAACCCCTACACCCCTTTTTTAACTTAAATTTAACTGCCATATATAGCCTGTTCAAGACTAGAATTTTTATACACATTTAGGGTATTTGGGGCCATCCCGATTCCGATGAAAAATCGGAACGGGACCGCGTCGTCCGTTCCTACGGGATGCTACGCTTTGGAGAAAAGGCGTGCCTTTTCTTTACCTGGCCACTATCCCGTACCACTTCCACCACT
>CAYZUW010000231.1:3961-6968 GCA_964481325.1 uncultured Saprospiraceae bacterium | reverse complement strand
AAATAAATATTAATATTTGCCATAAAAAGCGAGAAAGACTAGCCTAGAAGTTTTCACCTTAAAGCCAAAATGCGTACTTTTATAATTAATAAATCTACCATAATGCATCAAAGAATTCTTTTGATGCTTCCGAATTACATCAAATGATTGCACATATTTCAGATTTGGCGTATGCTAGTCATTAGCGCTTCTGAATACTTTATGTAATTCCTGAACCTACCATTTATGCGATAATCTATATGAAAGCTGTGTGCAGATAATCTGTATATAGCACCATTTATTATTTCAATGTTACTAACAAAACAGTTAAAAATGAATTTACTATTACAAGCAATTCACTTTAAAATGCTTAGTGAGAAAATGTTTACAACAAGTTTTGCACCGTTAAGGTCCATTAATCTTGTGTTAGTTCTAGCTGCTTTTTTTACTTTAAACACTTCTTCTCTTTCAGCACTTGAATCGCGCGCAAACTATGACATCTGTGATGACGTTACAGATGGAGGTACTATTGCAGCAGATCAAATTGGTTGTGGAGACCCACTTTATGATCCAGATATTATTATTAGTACAAGTCCTGCAACTGGGGGCTCAGGTGCATTAGAATATCTTTGGATGATGACGACGGATGATCCTAATGGAACTTCATCAATTTGGAATATAATATCTGGAGCTAATGGATTAAACTTTGATCCAGGTCCTATTTCTCAAACTACTTCATATAGAAGATGTGCTAGAAGAGCGGGATGTACTTTTTGGATAACTGAATCTAATATTATTACTATAGAATTAGATTGTAGCCTACCAAATATAGGAGATACTGTATTTTTCGATGACAATGGCAATGGAATCCAAGATAATAATGAGCCTGGAGTTTCAGGAGTAATGGTTAAACTCCTAGACGCTGGACCTGATGGAGTATTTGGCACGGGTGATGAGAATATTGTGAGCATTGTTACTACAGACTCAAATGGGAATTACTTATTTATAGATGTAGATCCTGGCACATATATCATTGAATTTATGAGTAATAGTTTACCTGATGGATTTACATTTACTTCAACAAATGTAGGTAATGACAATAACGATAGTGACGCCGACAGCAATGGTCAAACAGACCCTTTTACAGTCGGATTTGGTGATGATGATGATATAAGTATTGATGCGGGAATAATTTCATCCTGTACTCTAACTATAGAAGGTATTACTGGAGTAAATCCAATGTGTAATCCTGGAAATACAGGTATTGTTGCTTTATCAGTTTCAGGAGGAGTCGCTCCTATAACTTATATTTGGAGCAATGGTGCAACGACACAAGATATAAGCAACTTGCCAGCAGGCACCTACTGCGTTACGATAACTGATGCTAATGGATGTACGCAATCAGATTGTGCAACTATAACCGCACCAGACCCAATTACGACTAGCGCAAATTTCAATCCTGAAATTTGCGATCAAAGTAACGGCAATATTGATTTAATGGTAAACGGGGGGACCGCTCCTTATACCTACCAATGGAACAACGGTGCAACAACTCAAGATCTAAACAATATTCCTAGTGGTACATATTGTGTTGTGATTACTGACGCTAATGGATGTATGATTTCTGAATGTTTTGTAATTAACTCTACAGGTAATAATTCTGTTTCTATTTCACCAAGCAACAGCTCTATTTGTGTAGGAGAAAGTTTAAATTTAAGTGCAAGTGGTTCTGCAGCCAGTACATACATATGGAGCGCAACTGGTGGCTTTTTTGATACTAACTCTGGTCAAAATGTAGTGTACACTATGAATACACCAGGTGTATATACGATTTCCGTAACTTCTACTTCAGCTGCTGGCTGTGAAGCTACTGCAACAACAACAGTTACAGTAAATCCACCATTGTTTATTGGAGGATTTGCAAGTAACACCTCATGTAATGAAAATAATGGCTCCGTAAATACAAATGTTTCTGGAGGAACAGCTCCATTCACATATGCTTGGAATACGGGACAAAATACACCTATTATTTCGAACTTAGCTGCAGGAACTTATTGTGTAACCATTACAGACGTAAATGGATGCTCTAATAGTATGTGTTTTAATGTTACAGGTTCCAACGCGAGTTCAGTTAACATCTCTGGACCAAGCGCGATTTGCCCAGGTGAAACAATAACACTTGATGCTAATAGCAATGATGCCGTAAGTTATTCCTGGACGGCTACTGGAGGTATCCTTGGAAGCCCTAATACACAAAGCACTTCTTACACCATGATGACGCCTGGTACATATACCATCACGGTAAATACTACCAATGCACAAGGATGTATATCTAGTGCAAATACTACGGTTACTGTTTATCAATCTCCTAATGCAACGGGAAATGTAAACAATGCTGCTTGTGGTGTTGATAATGGTTCTATAGATCTTAGCGTTTCTTCTGGCACTGCTCCTTTCACATATGCATGGAGCAATGGGGCTGTCACTCAAGATATTGCAAACTTAGCTGCTGGTAATTTTTGTGTTACTGTAACGGATGCTAATGGTTGTTCCGACTCTGAATGTTTTAATGTAAATGGCGCCAATGCAACTCCAGTTACAATAAGTGGACCTAATACAATTTGTCCAGGCGAATCCATTACTCTTTCTGCTAATAGCGCTGATGCTGCAAGTTTTTCTTGGACAGCTACTGGAGGTACACTTGGAAGCCCTAATGCACAAAATACTTCTTATACGATGATGATCCCTGGTACTTATACCATCACTGTAAATACCACCAATACGCAAGGATGTATGGCAAGTGCAAGCACTACTGTTACTGTTAATCCGGCGCCTATTGTGGATGGTACAGTTAGCGACGCGTCTTGTGGTGTCAATAATGGCTCTATAAATCTTAATATTTCTTCTGGTACTGGACCTTTCACCTATGCATGGAGCAATGGGGCTACTACACAAGAAATTTCAAATTTAGCGGCTGGTACTTTTTGTGTTACTGTAACTGACGCTAATGGCTGTAACGATACTGAAT
>CAYZUW010000231.1:0-3861 GCA_964481325.1 uncultured Saprospiraceae bacterium | reverse complement strand
TACGACCAATGCACAAGGATGTATGGCTAGTGCAAGCACTACGGTTACTGTTTATGAAGCACCTAATGTTACAGGAAATGCAAGCAATACTGCTTGTGGTGAAGACGACGGATCTATTAATATTACAGTTTCTTCAGGTGCTGCACCATTTACATATGCATGGAGTAATGGTGCTGTCACTCAAGATATTTCGAACTTAGTGGCTGGTATGTATTGCGTAACCGTGACAGATACAAATGGATGTCAAGAATCGGAATGCTTTATTGTACAAAGTAGTTCTAACATAAACGTAAATCTTAATGTTGTAGATATTTCTTGCAACGCGCTTGGAAGCATTACCGCACAAGTCTCTGGAGGACTAGCTCCTTTTACCTATGCTTGGAATACAGGTCAGACAACAGCTACTATTTCTGACTTAGTAGCTGGGCAATATTGCGTAATGGTAACTGATGCCAATGGATGTCAAAATATGCAATGTACAACCTTAACTGCTGTTGAAACCACTGTGGTTTCTGGAACCATTATCAATCCAACTTGTGATAGCAACAACGGAAGTATAACAACTACTATCAATCCAAATATAAATGTTACTTATAGTTGGTCTACAGGACAGAATACACCTAACTTAACAAATTTGGTTGCTGGTAATTATACCGTTACAGTTACTTCAATAGATGGATGTACTTCTGTTGAAACATTTACATTGATAAGCGAAGGTGAACTACTATTATCTTTGACTCCTACTAATCCATCCTGCGAAGGATTGGATAATGGAATAGTTACTTCAGGTGTTACATTCACAGGAAGTGGTAGCTTGATATACACATGGAGCACAGGAGCAACCACTCCGGACATAGAAAATCTACCGAGTGGAGATTACTGCTTGACTGTTACTTCTACAGATGGCTGCGAAGCTCAATCATGTGTAACACTTACAGCTCCACAAGCAGTTGTTGCTAATGCATTTATTTCCTCAGCTACATGTGGTTTATCTGATGGAAAAATAAAATTAATATCAGTCTCTGGTGGAACTCCACCTTATAAATTCAATTGGAGTAATGGAGCAACAACACAAGATATAGACAATCTTCCTACAGGTGAATATTGTGTTGTAATTTGTGACGCTAATGGTTGCACATTTGAAGATTGCTTTACGGTTCAAGGCGGAGTAAATTTCAACAGTTCCATACAAGCAACAGATGTTTCGTGCCATGGAGCGAATGATGGCTCTGCCTTTGCAAGTACAGATGGAGGAACAGCTCCATTCACATATTTATGGAATACTGGAGCTACAACAAATTCAATTAATAATTTACCACCTGGAGAATATTGTGTTACCATCACGGATGTTTTCGGTTGTAATAGTTCAAGTTGCGCAACTGTTGTTCAACCTGCTCCTCTAAATATTTCAACGAGTTCCACCAATACAACTTGTGGATTAAATAACGGTAGCGCTAGCGTTTCTTTCAACTTTACGGCTTCATCTGTAACTTGGACAGGACAAGGCATCAATGCTAGTTCCAATGTAATTAACAATCTCGCTCCTGGAACCTATACAGTGGTAGTGATAAGCCAGTCTGGATGTAGTATTTCTGATGTAGTTACTGTCGCTCCATCTAATTCACTGAATGTATCTATTGCTCCTACAAATACTGTAATTTGTCCTGGGCAGACTGTAGATTTTACAAGTTCCACTAACAGCGGATCTACTAGCTACGCTTGGACAGCTACTGGTGGGTCATTTAATTCTGCTACAAGTGCGAATCCTACTTATTCTATAACGATCCCTGGAACTTATACCATCACATTACAGGCCACTAATGCCGCCGGATGTACTGATACTGAAACAGCGACCGTCATTGTTAGAGATAATGATGATCCAATTTGTAATCCGAATGTAGATATAGTAAATATTGGAAATTTCGTATGGTTTGATATAAACAACAACGGAATTCAAGATCCTAATGAATTAGGAATTGAAGGTATTGAGGTAAAGCTCATGACTGCTGGTCCTGACGGTATTTTCTATACTGGCGATGACGTTACCGTTGCTACAGAAATCACAGATGCGAACGGGTTTTATTTATTTGAAAATGTGGCAGATGGAGACTACATTATTATGTTCTGCCTAAACCTTCCTGGAACAGAATTCACAAACCTGGATACAGGAGTTAATGATCTTTTAGATAGTGATGCGAATCCATTGAATGGAAAGACAGCCCCTTTCACGGTAGTTGCAGGTCAAGATGATGATTTAAGCTTTGATGCAGGTATTATACTAAGTCCCTCTGGATGTGATAACATTACTAATGCTGGAGACATTTGCTGTGATCAAATAATTTGTGGAGCAGGAACAATTCCAGATTTAATAAGCAGTACTGCACCGGCTACAGGTGGATCTGGTGCTATTGAATATATATGGATGAGTACTACTATAGGTGGTCCATTCAATATGAACACCTGGAATATAATCCCTGGTGCAACTGGAGCAAATTACCAACCAGGTCCATTGTTTGAAACAACTTTTATAGCTAGATGTGCAAGAAGAGTAGGTTGTACTTCATACTTTGAAACAAATATTATCCAGTTAGAATTAGCTCCTTCAGCGGCTGTTAGTATCACAAGTCTTCCTGCATTCATTTGTATTGGTGAAACAGACAATTTCCACTCAACAACTGCTGGCTCAGGTGCAACTTATTCTTGGGATCTCGGGGATGGAGCAAATCCAGCTAATGCGACTGGTCAATTTTTAACTAATGTTTCATGGAGTACCCCTGGAACAAAAAACATCACATTGACTACTACAAATTCTTCAGGATGTACTTTCATTCTTGAAAGAACAGTTGCTGTTGGAAATTGCTTAGGTCAACCCGTATCGGATAGATTTATTAATTTCTCTATTAGCCCGATTGAGGAATCTATGGATGTGGATTTGAATTGGAATACTAATGAAGACATGAATGATTTCCACTTTGTTATTGAGCACTCCATGGAAGGAGAGGATTTTGAGATTATACATTCTATGGATGGAAAAGAAGCATATGAATCTAAGGAATATAGCTACATAGATGAGTCGGCTAGACCAGGTAGGAATTATTACCGTATCAAGCACATCAATAATAATGGGGAAACTGAACATAGTGAGACACTAATGTTAATCATGGTGGATCGCTTTGATAATTTTATTCTATTCCCTAATCCTACTGTTGACTATATAAACTTTGAAAGTCTAAGGCTTACCGATGAGGAAGGTCAAATTATCATATCAGATTTGAAAGGAACCATAATTGATAAAATTGTTATTCCACCTAATACGGAAAGAATGCGAGTAGACTTGCGTAATTTTTCTCCTGGAGCTTATATTATATTTACACAATATATTAACGTAAGGTCAGTACCTCAGAAAATATTTATATCGGAAAAATAACCCTTCTTTATTATATAGAGTTTTTTTAGAGACCGAATACTTAACAATAAGTATTCGGTCTCTTTTTTGTATATATATAATAAATATCCATACGAACTTTTACAGTTTATCTTGTGTTCATAGAAATATAAGCAGAACTTCTAACCAAAACCAACCTTATTGACGCCTGAATGTCAGGCACTTAGACATATTTTCAGTTTTATTAACTAAATTTTTAACATTTTTTTTAGGTTAATTTACCTCCTTTTGGAGTCTTATAGGAAACTGAAGAAGCTTAAATAGCTTTTCAGATTCAGTGAAATAAAATAGAATATTATGAAACATTTAATGCTAATTACACTGTTGGTTTTCTCCATGAATATTGTTGGAACAAGTCAAGTAAAGCAAAAATTTAGAGATAAAGACAATACTTCCACCATTGTTGTAATCAAAGA
>CAYZUW010000230.1:0-7049 GCA_964481325.1 uncultured Saprospiraceae bacterium | reverse complement strand
GGACCTGGAGGAGGCGGTGGTACTACCTTATTGTATTGTTTTACTACAAGGAAAAGTACAAAAGAAATAATTAAAAAATCAATCAAAAACTTAAAAAACTTACCGTATCCAATTACAACCGCTGGCGTATCTTCATCTACAGCTGCTTTAAGTTCGAGTGCCATATCAGAGAAATCAACTCCGCCCATCGCTAATCCTAAAGGTGGCATTAATATATCTCCAGTGAAGGAAGTTACCACAGAGCCGAACGCACCAGCCATGATGACTGCAACTGCGAATCCTACTACGTTTCCTTTGTTAATAAACTCTTTAAATTCTGCCCACATAATTTTAAAAGTTTTAAGCTGGTAAATCTATAATCGGTTCAATCTATTGACGAATTAATCATCAGTATGTCACGCAAAACTAATCAATTACATACATATATGAATTCAATTTCATTTAATATTTTCATTTTCATGGTTTTATCTAAGCTGAATTGATTATTTTCGCTATCCCAAATTGGATAATTAGCATGTCAAACCCTTTATTTTACCGTCTTGCGCTTTCAATGGTCCCTCAAGTAGGACCTGTGACCACCAAAAACCTCATAGAGACTCTAGGGAGTGCGAAAAACGCATTTGATGCCTCTAAAAAGGAATTACATCAGGTAATTGGAGAGCAAAGCATCATCATTGATAATATTCAAAATAAGGAAACTTTTAAAGATGCAGAGACTGAAGTCAAATTCATAGAGCAGAATAAGGTAGAAGTTCTCTTTTACCAAGACGATAATTTTCCAGAACGGGTACGTGTCCAACCTGCCGCACCTGCCTTACTATTCTATAAGGGGAACGCTAAATTGAATCATCATCGTACTATAGGTATTGTAGGCACTAGAAAGACTACACCATATGGTCAAGAAATTTGTAAAAACATCGTGCAAGAGATGCGCAAATATGATGTACATATCATAAGCGGTCTAGCCAACGGGATAGATAGTGTAGCGCATCGCAGCAGTGTGGAGCATAAAGTACCTACTATCGGCGTGCTTGGTCATGGTCTACAAATGCTATATCCCTATAATAATGAAAGATTGGCTGGAGAGATGATCGAAAATGGAGGCTTACTCACGGAATACACTTCTAATCAAGGACCAGATAGAGAACACTTTCCTGCTCGAAACAAAATAGTGGCGGCAATGTGCGATGCACTATTGGTCGTTGAGTCTGCCTCAAGAGGGGGCTCATTGATAACAGCTAGGTTTGCCAAGGATTACTTCAAAAAAGTTTTTGCCATTCCTGGTAGAACGAACGATACGATGTCAGAGGGCTGCAACAGCCTAATTAAAAATAAACTTGCTGATCTAGTTGAAAATGGAGATGATATCGCTCAAGCCATGGGATGGAAAGCTCAGTCTAATATTGCTAATATTCAGACTCAATTATTTATTGAACTTGATGATCAAGAAAAAGAAATCATTAGTGTTATCAAAAAACTAGATACCCCAAGTCTAGATCGACTTTGCTATGAAACCAAGATAATGAATAGTGAAATGGCCTCACTTTTACTAAATTTGGAGTTTAAAGGGGTTATAAAATCCCTCCCTGGTAAACGATACATACAAACGGCTTAAACTATAGCTCGTTATTATATCTTAAACTGCTGACAACCAGAATATTATAGATGCACAGGCAGAATGCACAGTCAATTTCAACCAGATGTATACCAATACGTGACTTATATTTTACCCCAAATTACGGAACCATTAATAAATAAAAATCCATGAAATATACTTTTTTTTCACTTACTCTTTTTATGATTTTCATGGGTTGTGACACCAAGCCTAAAGTGATACAGCCAGCTAAGAACACTTACGAGGGTGGGCAATATAACACAGCCTCCTTGAATATAGCATCAAGGGTTACCATTTCTGATTGCGAAAAAGCCAAAAATGTCATTTTCTTGATTGGTGATGGGATGGGCCTGACACAAGTGAGTGCAGCAGCCATCAAAAATGAAAATAATTTGTACTTGATGAAGTTTCCTGTGATTGGGATTCACAATTGTCAAGCTTCTAATAACTTGATAACAGACTCTGCAGCTGGCGCAACAGCTTTCGCAACAGGAAAAAAAACCTTTAATGGTGCCATAGGTTTGGCAGCTGATAGTAGCGCTCACCAAACTATTTTGGAAACATGCGAAGAACTCGGTATGGCTACTGGTATGGTAGCCACCTCTACCATTGTGCATGCTACACCTGCCTCCTTTATCTCTCATCGACCAAGTCGCAAGCAATATGAAGATATCGCTGCCGATTTTATGGATACAGAGATAGACTATTTTGTAGGAGGAGGCAAAAAATTCTTTGATAGACGCTCGAAAGACGAAAGAAACTTAGTCGAGGAAATGAAGGCTAAAGGCTATGTGGTGAAGGATTATTTCAATGAAGACTTTCAAGACCTTAGAATAGATTCTAAATCAAACTTCGCATACTTTACTGCAGATGATGATCCCATCCCTCAATCAAAAGGAAGAAACTATCTTTTTTCCGCGAGTAAGGCAGGAATGGAATTTTTGAAAGTCCATGATGACCCTAACGACAATAAGGGATTTTTCATGATGATCGAAGGATCACAAATAGATTGGGGTGGACATGCCAATAATGCGGACTACGTCATCTCTGAGTTGTTAGAATTTGACAATGTGGTTGGAGAAGCCTTGAGATTTGCTAAAGAAGATGGCGAAACGTTAGTCTTGGTCACTGCTGACCACGAAACAGGTGGCATGGCCATTAACTCAGGTTCTACTAAAGATAGCCTCAATATTAGCTTTTCTTCTGGGTATCATACGGCCACAATGATTCCTGTGTACGCCTACGGGCCAGGGGCAGAGGTATTTTCTGGAGTATATGACAATACGGCTATCTATGACAAATTGCTCCAAGTATTGCACATATCCGTAAATAAATAGGATCATATATGTAAGTCTAGACTGTATTTTCTATTTTTCGACTATAATCTTGATGGCTTCGGCATGAATTTACGTTATATATTATATAATGTGAAGCCACTCAACAGGGTGCTTTCAGCAAAAAATATCTTTTGTATGTATACAACTATAAAAACATCCCTTGTTCTTGAAAGCTGTCTTTCAAAAGTGAATATTCTAAAAAGGAATGCCCTCAAAAGCGTATTCCTAGTATGTATTTCTCTTTTATTCCTAAGCTGTAATGTAAAGGCCCAAAACATAGTCACTCGTAAGTCAGGTGATTCGAAAGCACATAGACTCTATGAAAGAGCGCGTACATACGAAAGGCAACGTCTTCCAGACAAGGCAATTGAAGACTATAAAAAAGTGATAAAGTTGGAGCCTAATTTTATAGATGCACATATCGCAATAGGTGCATTTTATTATGAAAGAAAGATATGGTCAAAAGCAGAGGCTAGTTTTGCCAAGGCTTTAGAGCTAGATAAGACATACACTCCTAAATTATATTATACATTAGGGTTGTCTCAATTGGAGCAAAAGAAATTTTCTGATGCTAATAAGTCTTTTCAGACTTTTCTAGAAGTAGGAACGGATGAAAAATATGCGAGCTTAAGAAAAAAAGCAAATATGCATATCGAAACCGTCCGGTTCAAAGCAGAGAATAATAATCGTTCTGTGCCCTTTGACCCCAAACCACTGGGGCCTGGTATAAATACTCAGTTTCTTGAATATTTGCCCAGTCTCACAGCAGATGAAGAAACTATGGTCATCACTCGAAATGATGGATACCAAGAAGATTTTTACGTTAGTGAGAAAGTAGATGGGGAGTGGACGCAGGCCTTCCCCCTAAAAAGTATCAATCGCCCAAATACAAATGAAGGTGCTCAAACCATTTCTCAAGATGGTAAATTGCTTTTCTATACAGTCTGTGATGGAAGAAATGATTTTGGAAGTTGCGATTTATACTTTGCGGAAGTGGTTAATGGTCGCTGGACGAAAGCCAAGAATATGGGTGCTCAAATCAATGGTGCTGGATGGGATACGCAACCTACTATTTCTGCAGACAAGAAAAATTTATATTATACCTCTAAAAGAAAAGGATCAGTTGGAGGCTCAGACATTTGGATGTCTACAAGGTCTGAAGATGGAGAATGGGGAAAGCCTATTAACTTGGGAGAAGTTATTAATACAGCTGGTGACGAAGCATCTCCATTCATACATCCGGACAACAATACCTTATACTTTATGTCTGACGGGCATACGGGTTTTGGAGGAGATGACTTATTTTATTCTCGCCGTCAAGCAGATGGTTCTTGGGGGAGACCTAAAAACATGGGCTATCCTATCAACACAGACAGCAATGAAGGATCACTAGTGGTCAGCGCGAATGGGCAAACGGCTTACTTTGCAACGGATAGATTCAATAAAGGAAAAAATAAAAATCGATATGACATCTATAGTTTCGAACTGTATGAGGAAGCAAGACCTGAGCCTGTTACTTACGTTAGAGCAAAAGTGATAGATGCAGAAACAAAGCAGCCTTTGAGCGCAAATTTGGACATCACGGATTTGGGAGGGCAGAAATCTTACTACAAAGAAAAAATAGATGATCAAGGTATTTTCCTTATCCCGCTTCCTGTGGGTAAGCAATACGCACTAAATATTGAGAAGAAAGGCTATTTAATTCATTCTGAAAATTTCGCCTTAGAAAATATAAAGACGGTTGTAGATCCCTTCTTGATGATAATTGAGTTGCAAAAAATACCTCCAGTTGTAGCAACTACAACCTCCAGTCCAGTACCAACATCCGAACCCATTACCAAACCAATCGTATTAAAAAACGTGTTTTTCGAAACGGCTTCTGCAGAACTTAAGCCTATCTCGATAACAGAACTTGACAAGTTGTATAATTTCTTATCTAGTGACTCTAAGCTCAGAATCCAACTTAATGGTCATACGGATAATGTGGGTAGCGACAGTGACAATCTTACTTTGTCAGATGCAAGAGCGAAAGCTGTAAAAGATTATTTGATCGACAAAGGAATTTCAAGTGACCGACTGCGCGCAAAAGGGTTTGGCGAATCTGTTCCAGTTGCATCCAATGATACTGAGGAAGGAAGAATGCAAAATCGAAGAACAGAGTTTCAATTGTTTTAATAAGCTTATTAATACCTGTTACATCTCTTTAAATGCAAATGGTATAAAATGAAAAAATCGCTGAATGATAAGCCATTCAGCGATTTTTTTTGAGTATAGGTATAAACCATAAATACCAACTTACTGCTTCACCCATCTAACCGTGCGGTTGTATTTATCATTGATCATTTGCAAGAAGTACATTCCTGCAGGTAAGTCGTTGACTTGAATTTCATTTCTATTATCTGCCTTGTTCAAAGACCAAATTTGGCTTTGCAAGAGTTGTCCCTTTACATTCAAGATATTCATAGTGATTTCTTCTTGTATAGGGGAATCAACATTAACATTGATATAGTCGACAGCAGGATTAGGATTAATATCTATGTCAAAAGGCGCTAATATCAAGGAGTTAGCAGAAGTCGTTTCTGCTTCTTGAAGGGTGAGTGTCGTACAGACAGCAGCATCTCCCGAGGTGCTTCCATTACTGTTTACGCCATTACCACAAGAGTATAGCGTAACACTCCCACTGCCTTGTTCTGGCGCCGTCCATTCCATCATGAATGTATTTTCTGCAGAAGCGTTATTTTGTTCTACGTAAGTTCTTCCAGTATTAGCAGCAGTAGCAATTTTTGCATTGGGACTTGTATTGGCCCAAGTATTGACTTCTTCTTCATCTACATCAGTCAAAGCTAGAATCTGAAAACCATATCTCGCTGGCGTATTGGCACCAGTAGAATTGATAGTAACAGACATATTATACGTCTCTCCAGGAATATATTCATTATCAACAACAGGATTCCCAGCTAAGTCTTCTAAGTTAATATCCATATCTATGGTAAAGGCATTGCCTCCATGGCATGAGATACAAGTTCGTGGTTGGCCATTGGCTAAGGATTGATCGCCAGGAGCTCCCGTATTTCCCCAATTTTGAGAATCTGCACGACCTGCACTATGCCCCATAAAAATGTAGGCAACTAGTAGAATACTAAGTAAAATGTAAAAGTTTTTGAATTTCATAAAGAACTTATTTAAGCAATAAAATATTTTTAACTAAGAAGATACAATCAAGACTGCGATTTGTTTCTAATTAGGTGTCTAGGGTAGGAAGTATTGCAAGGGATACGACTAATCTATTCTAGGTCTAGAAATTTGAGTCTACTTTGTAGCTTTTTTCAACATGTTTGCCTTGTGTACCAGCAAAATAATCGTTAATAATATTCATATCAGCATCAAAATCGCTGGTCGGATAAAAAGGTTCTCTCATCCATACCGTTCGGTTCTTAAAATCGAATTTTACCATAAAGATTGGGACCTTAGCGCCTACAGCTACATAATAGAATCCAGTTTTGAGTTTTTCCACCCTAGCTCTGGTTCCTTCTGGAGCTAGGCAGATATTCATTTTGTCACTTTTATTATAAATATCAACTATTGCCTGAACAAAATTGGTGCTTTTGGACCGAATGACGGGTACTCCACCCATCCATCTTGATATTATGCCCAAAGGGAATTTAAATAGGCTATCCTTACCTGCCCATTGAATCTCTACATCCAAAATCCTCCGTAGCAATATACCTATTGGGAAATCCCAGTGGGAGGTATGTGGAACCGCTATGGTGACCATCTTTGGAAGTTCTCTAGGCCAACGCCCTGCTATCTTCCATCCAGCGATTTTAAAAAATATAAATTTACTGAGCCATTTCAGCATCATTGATAAATTGAATGTGTGCCAAAGATATAAAGTAAGCCACAATCTTACTTCTTTGAGCTAGAATTAATGAAATTTGGTCAGTATTAGCGATATAAAATTAAAGTTATATATTTGCGAAATATTAATATATCTTTTTACCTTACGTATACTCAACGGAATATGGTTTGGGACAATTTATGAGAATTTATTTTGGTCAATATCAAGGCGATGAACGAAGTGGTGCGTAGCAGAAAAG
>CAYZUW010000229.1:0-7061 GCA_964481325.1 uncultured Saprospiraceae bacterium | reverse complement strand
GTGATTTGCCATAGATAGTCAGGAATCAACCACTTGAAATATAAAAGCTCATATAGTCTCGGCTGGAGATATACTATTCCCGTTACAGCCGCGAAAGATAATTGAAAACCAACATCATAAATTAAATAGGGATCATAAAGCAGTAAGAGCATTGCTGCAGCGGCTAAAGTATTGTATGTATTTCTGAATCTACGGATATAGAATGAAACAGTTATAAACGAAAACATAAGTGCAGCTCTTAATACCGATGGGCTGCCTCCAGTCAGGAACGCAAATAACCAAATACATAGTATGGTGACCGCAATTTTCAAAAACACCCATAATCTTTTACGCGTTTTAAAGAGACTCAGTATCTTGAGTAAAAGGGAAAATATAATCCCTACGTGCAGACCTGAAACAGCTAGGACATGCATGGCTCCAACAGTTGCGAATTCGTTTTTCAATTCCTCTGAAAGTAAATCTTTATTACCAAGGCACAGGGCTGCTCCCACGGCATATTCATTTTCTGTGTACAGATGTTTATTTAGTATCTGTAATAATGACTTTCTTTGGTCTAAAATCGAGCTATATACACCTTTGTTTTTTTCTATTAATTTCCAATCGATTACATGTGCATTATGATATATTCCTTTGTTTTCGTAGTACCTTTTAAAGTCAAATCCAGAAGGGTGGACAGAAGAAGAAATTTCATTTAGGTTCAAATGTAACCAAATTTTATCCCCATACTTTAATTGTTTGCTTGCGGCATCTACTGGAAAAAAAGATATTATTTTGCCTTCAGACTTAGTCTCTTTCCCATTTGCAATAATTTTGTTCAGTGAAACTTGGACTTGCGTTTTTGAATTGATCTTTGGAGAAGAGCAGACCTTAGCTAAACATTTAATTTCTTTTTCGCCCAGATTCAATACATGAACAGGATTATGTTTACCAACTTGTATGCTAGTCGAATAGCAACCTATAAGAAAAAAGAGCATAGATATTAAGCCACCTATATACTTTTGAGCAGAACGATTGACTAAATGAAACTGAAACCATATAACAATCAGAACCATCAAAACTAATAGTCCTAAAAATACCTGAGGTGAAAAGACTTGCAAGTAGGAAGTGGATATGATTCCTATTAAGAGAAAAAACAAAGGACGCAGTAATGGAGTCTCTCGCCAATTCAATTTTTCTAAGGTTGAATACTACTTGAGAATTTGTATCATCCTAAAAATAAGCAATAAACTGAAGAAAGCAGAATAATTACTATTCTGCTTTCTTAAATTTTTAACTTATAAACCGTATATAAATAAACATAAATTTAAATAACCCCCAAATTTTTTCCAACTTTAGTAAAAGCAGCAATTGCCTTATCGATGTGATGTTCCTCATGTCCAGCAGAAAGCTGCACTCTGATTCTTGCTTGCCCTTTGGCGACCACAGGGTAGAAAAAGCCAATCACATATATCCCTTCATCCAAAAGTTGATTGGAAAAGTCTTGAGAAAGCTTTGCATCATAGAGCATGATAGGCACGATAGGGCTATCTCCTTTGAGTAAGTCAAATCCTGCCGCTTCCATTCCTTTTCTAAAGCGTTTTGTATTGGATTCTAGTTTGTCTCTGAGTGCTGTAGAGCCATCTAAAAGATCTAATACTTTTATAGAAGCGCCTACAATAGCAGGAGCCAATGTGTTTGAAAATAAATAGGGTCTTGAGCGTTGACGTAGTATTTCCACAATCTCCTTGCTGGCAGCGGTAAATCCACCTGAGGCTCCTCCCAGAGCTTTACCAAAGGTTCCAGTTATGATGTCTACGCGACCCAGTACATTATTGTATTCTGCAGAACCTCTTCCTGTCTTGCCAATAAAGCCTGAGGCGTGACAGTCGTCTACCATGACCAATGCATCATACTTCTTCGCGAGATCACAAATTTTATCTAGTAAAGCAATATCTCCATCCATTGAGAAGACACCGTCTGTAGCGATAAGTCTACGGCGAGCATCTTGAGAGGCTATAAGTTTTTCTTCAAGATCAGCCATATCAGAATGCGCATATCTATGTCGTTGCGCCTTACATAATCGAATACCATCAATGATAGAGGCATGATTAAGGGAATCTGAAATGATAGCATCTTCTTTACCTAAGAGGGGCTCAAATAAGCCTCCATTGGCGTCGAATGCAGCAGCGTATAAAATAGCATCTTCTAATCCAACAAATGCGGCTATCTTAGCTTCGAGTTCTTTATGAATATCTTGTGTACCGCAAATGAATCGAACACTAGACATTCCAAAACCATGAGAATCCAATGTGTCTTTTGCAGCTTGTATAATCTCTGGATGAGATGAAAGTCCTAAATAATTGTTTGCACAAAAATTAAGCACTTCTATGCCTTGATTGGTTTTGATTTCAGCAGCCTGCTGAGATACTATGATGCGTTCTTTTTTGTAAAGCCCTGCATCTCTAATGGTGTCTAGTTCTTCTTGGATAGCAGTATCAACTGTATTATGCATAGGGTATGTTTATTTTTCTAAGTTATGTATTGTTTTTTTTTTAGACTGTAAACCCAATTCTCTTAGATTGGTTATCATATCTTCTACCATATCTGGCAGAATAAATTTAGGTCGCCATTTCCAGTCCGTTCTAGCAGCCGTATCATCCATGCTGTCTATCCAACTATCGGCAATTTGCTGTCTTTCGTCAGGAGCATATTTCATTTCAAATTCTGGAATATGTTTTTTTATTTCTCTACTTATCTCTGCAGGAGTGAAGCTATCTCCTTCAAGATTATAAGCTGTACGAATGGTTATATTTTCCTTTGGCGCTTCCATTAACAACATGGTGGCATTGACTACATCATCCATATATATCATAGGAAGACCAGTATCTTCTTTTAAAAAGCAAGTATAACTTCCATTAATAATTGCTTCATGAAAAATTTCAACGGCATAATCTGTAGTGCCACCTCCAGGCAAGGACTGATAGCCTATCACTCCTGGATAGCGCAATGAACGAATATCCATATTGTATCGATTGCTATAGTAGCTACTCCATTGCTCTCCGCTGACCTTGCTCATCCCATATACAGTACTTGGATTCAAGGGCGAATTTTGAGGAGCATTCTTTTTCTGAGCATCATTTCCAAAGACAGCAATAGAACTTGGAGAAAAGATTTTCTGAATACCAAGCTGTCGACAGGCTTCTAATACGTTTAGATATCCCGTGACATTAATTTCCCAACATGTCATTGGAATTTTTTCACCTGTGGCTGATAATATAGCAGCCAAGTGGTATACTTGGGTAATACTATGCTTTTTAAGCACCTCTGTAAGCGCTTTCTTATTAAGTATGTCTAGATACTCAAATTTATGAACAGAATCCGCTGGATCCTTGATGTCCGACAAAATTACGTTATCTGGACCATGTTTCTCTATTAATCTTTTAGCTATGACCGTTCCTAATTGACCATTTGAACCTGTTATTAGTATCCTTTCTTGACTCATTATTGACTTGATTTCAGAGTAAATTTAGTCAAAATATTACTCTATTTAGAATAGATATTAGAAATATCGGACTCAAGATAAGTTGTTTTTGATGCCCCTTATCCTTCAGACTTTGTATTAATGGGTAATTCGCTAAGCATGAGATAACTACGTTCCTCAAAGTCAATTTGGGCACAATAAGTATGCAATCCGTTAGTTATAACCAAAAAAGGAGCCTTGACCTCTAAATTATAGGCTGCTACTTGATCAAAAGTCTTCTGACTAAGTGAAATTGTAGGTGCTTTGCACTCGATTAGGATAGATACATTCCCCTGGGAATCATAGACTGCGATATCAAATCTTCTGCTCAGACCGTTTACTGAAATACTCTTTTCAAGACTTATGATTCCAGAAGCATAATTTGCTTCATGTACTAGATACTGAATCATTAATTGTCTGACTAGTTCTTCAGGAGTGCTAACTAAGAAGCGCTTTCGAATATGACAAAAAATGTGCCTTCCATCAGGAGTATTGGAAAAACTCAAATGATCTTTCCATGTCATTAAACCCAATTCTATTTTCATGATGAATGAGCTAGGAAGCTATCTAATTCTTGTATCTCGCCAAGTACTGTTCTTCCTTTTTGGTTTACAGTCAGTGTAGCCGCTGCATTTACAGGATCATGCTCAAATAGGATTAAAGCTTTTTCGTCGAGCACTCGATGGTGGAATGCCTTTTTCTCTTCAATACTTTTCAATGGATCAATATCATAACTCATCACATAAGGTAAACCTACATGAAATGCAGAAGGCATAAGATCTGCCACATATTTGAGATGCTTATTTTCAATATTGAGATGCAATCCCATCATAGCATTTGTATGGCCATAGTAAAGTTGGATGTCTATGCCCGGCAACCAATTGAAAGCTTGTGTTTCATGCTTTATATCAATAAAATTCAATACACCAAGACTATTCAGCTCCACAAAATTCTCTTTCAAAAAGCTAGCCCGCTCTCTAGGATTTGGACTCATTGCCCAGTCATAGTGATTTTGGTTAGTGTGATAGGTGGCGTTTGGAAAAGTTGGAAAAAGCTCTCCTTTCTCATTTTTACTAATCGCACCCCCAACATGATCAAAGTGCAGATGCGTAAGGAAAACGTCTGTGATGTCTTCAACTTTTAAACGTTGGTTCATTAATGAAGAACGCAGACTTTGCTTTCCATGTGGTTCAAAATGGGAACGAAATTTCGCGTCCTGTTTATCTCCCATGCCAGTATCTACTATGATTTTTCTATCTCCAGTTTCTATTAACAAACATCGCATAGACCAGGTACACATATTGTTCTCGTCACTAGGGTTTAGTTTATTCCACATACGCTTTGGGACTACTCCGAACATAGCGCCCCCGTCTAACTTGAACAAACCAGCATGTATAAAACTAACTTTCATTAAAATCCTATTTTGTGTGTGTTGTCTTGAAGATTCCCTTTAGTGTCAGCCATCCATAGTGCAGTGTATGCAGCTTCAATTCCTTTGTTGCCATGCTTGCCACCCGCTCTATCTTTTGCCTGTTGCTCATCGTTTGGGGTAAGTAAGCCAAATATACATGGGACTCCAGATGAAATCCCTAAGGTAGTAAGACCATTCGCTACAGACTGGTTGATATACTCGTTATGACTAGTTTCTCCTTTGATAACACAACCTAAGCAAATGACGGCATCTAGCGAATAACGCTTAAGCAACATCTTAGCCCCCACAGTAAGTTCGAACGAACCAGGTACATCAATACGATGAATATTCTTGTCAGCCACTTTAGCAGCTTTTAAAGTCTCCAGACAACCATCTGCTAGTGCAGAGGTAATTTCGGTATTCCATTCAGATATAACAATTCCGATTTTTTTCTCACTAGCGTTTGGAAGACCTCTTGGGCCAAATTCAGATAAGTTTTTTAGTTCACTTGCCATACGGCAAATATAGCTATACCATTTAGATTTCAAAAAGGAGAATTATCGGCAAAAAAGGCATTTTAGGATTCCATAAGTTTTCGGAGTGGGCTCAAAATTAAAGTATGTCTCGATTTCTAGTCCAAACCGCCTTATTAATTTGATTTCTTGCTTTGCGTCCGAATGTGATAGAGGCTATAGAAGCACCCAAACCCGAAATAAGCAGGCCATCTCTAAGGGTATCATTATTGTTGATGGTAATTGAGCGGACTGTCAGCCCAAGACCAACAATAGATGTAACTATAGCCCAAGTTCTATAATTTTCATATTTTTTCCACTCACCCAATGCATGTGGACTGACTTTCATTTCTTGACCTAGATTTGCACTAAATAAACCTAAAGGATATTTCACACCATTTTTAATGTAGCTGGAGTGGTGCAAATAGATACTCTCCATTTTATAATTTTTATAGGCATCTTGCGCTTTCGCATTTTGGAGTAGAATCAGAGAGGCAATAATTAAGATGGCGTATTTCATAGGTTAGAATATTTTTACTTTTCAAACAACTTTAGTTGAAAAATATTGTAACCTCAATTGTCTAAAACTAATTCTTATCTAAGTCCAGTAAGAAAGATATTGAACATATCAGCAGCTATAAAAAAAAGTACCTATGTTTAGCCAATCAGATTATACATAGGTACTTAAATAGTGTGTAATATTAACGCAGTCCTGTTTATTTACCAGCCACTGCACTCACTCTACCAATAAATTTATCAACTTCTGCTCCGACTGCGGAACTAGGGTAGAGGGTTTTGATTTTTTCAAATGCGGCAAGTGCTTTACCATATTTTTGCTGCTTTTCATAGGCCATTCCTAGCTTCTTAAGATATTGAGAAGTCAATAGTTCGTTGTCGCTATTGGCTGCTTTTTCGTAATAAGAAATCGCTTGATCAAAGTCTCCTAATTCAGAATATGCATCTCCAAGTGTACCGTTTTTCATGATGGGCATAGTTGTTCCACGTGCTGAAAAATCTTTAAGGTGCTCTACCGCCTTGTTGAAATCTCCTAGGTGTAAATAGGAAACTCCAGCATAGTAGTTGGCTATATTTCCAGCAGGAGTACCGCTGTAATCACTTATTATAGATAGAAAACCTGGATGACCACCCCCTGGATTGGTTAAAGCGGCTGTAAATGAATCACGCTCGAATTGATACTGCGCTTGGTACATAACAGAGGCCGCTTCAGCAATCTTTGGCTTTCTAACCAAATTTTGATATGCAAAATATGCAACTACCAATACTGCTAGACCTAATAAAGCGCCTACAATTGTCTTTTGATTCTCTTCGAACCAATCGGAAGTATCCTTCTTTTTCACCACTACGGTGTCTACTAAAACTTCGTCTGCTTCGTTAGCTGGATTCTCCGTATTTTCTACTCCAAATCTTCTCTTTGCCATGTATCAATTTTTGAAATTATGTGCCTTAATTTATTCGTTTTTTTTGAACAAAAGTTCTATAAAGCGGCGCAAAAATACATATTCTTACCTTACTATGCACAACTTTAAACAATTTCTTACATCCCAATTTATCTAATGAACCATTTGGGGACAATATTCCTCACAAACTGCACCCAATCATGTGATTATGAGTTAAATAT
>CAYZUW010000228.1:0-7072 GCA_964481325.1 uncultured Saprospiraceae bacterium | reverse complement strand
GAAGAAATTGTGCAAGATGTTAGTTGCTTTGGAGAATGCGATGGAATAGTAGAATTGGAGATCGTGGGCGGTCAAGAGCCTTATTCTTTCCAATGGAGCGATGGTTCTTTATTAGGTTCTTTATTGACTTGTGCAGGTCCAGGAGGAGTTACCGTAACAGATGCCAACGATTGTCAGGCTATTATTTCATTTATGATACGTGAGCCTGATGAACTTGAAGTGGTTACATCTGCAACAAATGCATCAAGCTTAGCTATAAATGATGGTACTGCAAATGCAGCTGCATTTGGAGGTACTGCACCTTTTGAATATGCTTGGACTGGTAGCAGAGACGGATCCTCTATTGCGGATTTAGCACCTGGTGATTATATAGTTACGGTTACAGATGCAAATGATTGTACCGCAACTTCAAGTGTTACGGTCGGATTGGATGATGATCAGTGCGCTGACTTTTCAGGCGTTATTGAAGTACAAGACGTTTCTTGCTTCGGAGAGTCAGATGGGTTGATTGAGGTAATTGTTCAAGGTGGATCAGGAACTTATTTCTTTGAATACAGTAATGGACCTTCATTAGGTAACTCTCTCGGTTCTGCGCCAGCTGGTGATTTTACAGTCATCGTTAGAGATGACAACGATTGTGAGTTTACACTTCAAGGCACTGTTGGAGAACCAGATGAGTTAATCATAAACGTATTAGAAGCCAACAATACTTCTGATGATAATTTAGAAGATGGAAGTTTGTCTATAAGTATTGAAGGAGGAACAGAGCCTTATATTACGGAATGGGAAGATGGATTTGGAGATGTATTAGAAATTTCTGATTTGGCTGCTGGTGACTATATCGTAACAGTTACGGACGCTAATGGATGTCGTTCTATAGAATCAATTACAATAGGTAGCAACGGAGGAACTACCTCTGGAGATTGTTCTACATTGACTGCTTCATTTGATGTTACGCCTGTTTCTTGTTTCTTAGATGCTGATGGACGTATCGATGTTGACGTGACTGGTGGGACACCTCCATATGAAATTGTATCTAGTACAGGATCGTTAGTTGACTTGTTTTCTAGTATCTATGTTATTACTATTACTGATGACTTAGGATGCGTGTTTGAACAAGAAGTAGAAGTACCTACTCCAGGTGAACTTGAATTATTGCCTACAGGATTTGACGGTGTTTGTGGTTCTTCTGCGTTAGCTCAAGTAGTTGTGACAGGCGGAACAGGACCATTCGATATTATTTGGAGTAATGGTGAAAGCGGGGCGATTATATCTAACCTTGATGGTGGAATTTATGGAGTAACCGTGACAGATGCGAATGGATGTATGGATACAGATGAAGTAGAAGTTGAGAATGAATTCATGCCTATTGATTTGGAAGTTTCTACCTCTAATGCATCATGCTCAGATACTGAAGATGGAATTATTAATGTAACTATCTTAGATGGAGTGGAACCATATACTTTCCTTTGGAATGATGGCGTGACTACTTTAGATAGAGTAAACGTGTCAGCAGGTACATATACTTTAGAAATTACAGATGGGGCAGGATGCTTATTCGTGTTGAATAGAACAATCTTAGCACCGAGTCCTCTACTAGCTTCTTTTTCTGTAGAGCAAGGAGCAACTAGTTCATTGTTCGATGTGACAGTGGTAGCTACAGGAGGAACACCTCCTTATGATTATAGCTGGAGTGATGGAGGAAATAACTTTGTCAACCTTGGCCTTGTCACGGGAGTGTATACTGTTACGATTACGGATGACAACAATTGTGAAGAAATTATCGAAGTAGATGTAGAAGGAGTAACAACTTCCGCGTCTGAATTGGATATTGTATCATCATTTGATTTGAGTCCTAATCCTACGAATGGCCAATTTTTATTAGATGTTTCACTCAGCCAACCATCTAGTGTGAATTTGACTGTGTACAATATTTTGGGACAGAATGTAATGACAAGTTCCTACAGAGGAAATGAAATATTTGATAGATTGGATCTTAGCGATCAACCTGCAGGTACCTATTATGTGCGTCTCTACAATGAAACGGGACAATTGACTAAGAAGCTTTTAAAAGTAGATTAAAATAAATTTTTGCATAGTGGCTTTTGGGGCCTACCCATCAGTATCTATTTTAACAATAGATACTGATGGGTCGCTATGCTTTGAGACTCCGCTGTTCGCTCGGTCCTTACCAAGCGCCGAAAAGGGCGCTTCCTACCCACCAATCACGGACTATCCTACACCGATAGAAAAAATCGGTTTCGGATACCTCGTCGCAGCGCTAGTCCGTTACTCCTCCTTAAGATTGCCTACTTTACTTCAAAATTTAATAGAAGTGCCCTTTTTTACTTATTATTTGAATTCATTACAGATAAGAATCATTGTAAGATTTTAAAGCTTCTATCCTGAATATGTTATACTTTTGCCAAAAAAGGAGATTGGCTTATAAAGGAGCCGTCTGTCAAAGAATATGGATAACAAGATTTATCTACGCATATTAACTTACCTGGTCATCGCATACATTCTTGTAGCTTTTACCTGGTGGACCAGATTGCTATTCATAAAGAATCAAGATGCATTCAAATCTAAGCGGGATAATATGGATATCGTAATGTTCATTGAAAAGAAAATTACGAATAAGGAAGAGTTTTATGCTACTCCAGAATATATTGAACTCAAGGAGAAATATAATCGTCAAGAATGGATGATCATGGGAGAAGCCATCTTCTTTGCACTTAGTATAGCCATTGTTATTTGGTTGATATTTAGAGCATACAATAATGTCATTGAAACAACAAGGCAAAGTCGAAATTTTCTACTCTCTATGTCCCATGAGTTAAAATCTCCATTATCCTCCATAAAGTTGACTTTAGAGACATTTGAGAAAAGAGATTTAGATCGAGAGAAGACTAAAAAACTGGCGGCAAATGCACTCCTTGAAACAGAACGTTTAAACAAATTGGTAGATAATTTACTACTAGCCTCAAAGATGGAGACAGCCTATAGTCCTGTTTATGAAAAGTTTGACCTCGTGGCATTAATCGAAAATATCAAAAGTAGGTTAGCTTTAAAATACCCAAAAAGCAAAATTCACTTCAATCATCAAGAAGCAGAACTTGATACTATCGCCGACAAATTTGGCCTTACCTTGGTAGTTGTGAATCTAATTGAGAACGCTCAAAAATATTCCTTTGGTCCAGCAGAAATAGAAATAGAGCTAATCAAAAAGAAAACAGGAATAAAATTAATAGTCGGAGACCAAGGTATAGGGATAGATGATAATAACAAGAAAAAAGTATTTGATCGCTTTTATCGCATAGGAGATGAGGAAACACGGAAGACCAAAGGGACAGGCCTGGGCTTATATATTGTGAAGCAAATTGTGAGTACGAGCAAAGGCGAGATAAAAGTACTGGATAATAAGCCTAAAGGAACTATAATGGATATATTTTTGCCTAATCTTTCACCTAAAACGTATATTACAGGATGAGTCAAAGAATATTACTAGTTGAAGATGAAGACAGTATCCGAGATTTAATCAAACTTAATCTCGAGATTGAAGACTATGAAGTAGTCTGTTTGAATAATGGTAAGGATGTAGTCAAGACCTACAACCAAGAACATTTTGATCTTATTTTATTGGATGTAATGTTACCTGAAGTGGATGGTTTTCAAGTCTGTGAACAAATTCGTCTCATAGATATCCATATACCTATACTAATGCTCACAGCGAAGGATGCCCAATCTGACAAGCTTACTGGTCTGAAAAAAGGGGCGGATGATTACTTAACCAAACCTTTTAATCTCGAAGAGCTTTTATTAAGAATTGAAAAATTAATCAGAAGAGCGAACCCTCAGGAAAAAGAGAAAGTTGAATCGGCTAATTTTGGAGAAAACTATGTGAACTTTGTTACCTACGAAGCAAAAGGAAATAAAGGGGAATTCACCTTAACTAAAAAAGAGGCTATGCTGCTCAAGTTGCTTATTGATAGAAAAAATGAAGTCGTGTCGAGGCAACAAATCTTGCAGTCTGTTTGGGGATATGACGTTTATCCTTCGACACGTACTATCGATAACTTCATTTTATCTTTCAGAAAATACTTTGAGAAGGATCCGAAAAATCCGCAGTTTTTTCTTTCAGTCCGTGGAGTAGGGTATAAGTTTATTAATGCTTAGAAGGAATTAATGATCAACTAGAATATGTAATAGCCGTTGCGATGCTACGGTAGTAGCGAGCCTAGAATGGATGAGGGATAGAAGCGGCATGGTATGAAGCCTTGGGTAGAGACGCGATGCATCGCGTCTCGAGCATAGCCATACCATATAGCGGAAAGCCCGACCCTAAGCGAAGCGAAAGGGACAGCCCCTAATAATTTCAAAAAATTGATGATTAGATAAAATGCTTCAAAGCAGACTAGCGACTTTCTAACATGATATCACCAGATATGACATTTATAGCAACCCTTACACCGATTAGTTCAGCTTGTGGTTGAATGTTGATTGTCCGTATCTCATCCTGTTTAGAATAGTTTGCTTCGAGGTGATCAGGGAGTTCTACGTTGCCATTTCGAGAAGTAAGGTCAAAACTATATCCTCTTAGCTCTGTGTCATAAAAGAAAACATCTGTTTTTTCGCCTCTAATATTTAAGTTTTCCAGTAATGACTGATTTGCGTAAACCTTAACTATACCTTTATATGCATCAATATTGTAGCTGCCTGATATTTCACTTAAGGTAACATTTGATCTATTGGCTTTGATATTTACTTTACCGTCGATCATGACTCCAATCAGGTCACCGTAGTAAGTATCTACATTCACAGTACCTAAAACATTCTTGAGTTTCAAATTGCAAAATTCAGAATTGACATCTACACCTTGACTCAAGTCGGTCAGCTCGGCTGTACCGAAATAATTCTCTAATTTGACATTGCAAGATTCTGGGACCTTTATATCATAATGGGCTTGTAAGCCAGAACGTAGGGTTTCCTCCTTTTCTGTGATTTGGTTTGTAATGAAGATCGTATCGGCATTAGAGTCAAATGAGTATATAAATTTTTCTAGATCTTGCTCTGCGACAACTCTCTTTGGATGTTGGGCAGTAAGCTTCAATTCAATTTGGATATAGTCATCAGTCCAGGTGGTGATATTGACATTAGATTTTTCACCTTCTACAGAAAGAGTTTGCCCTTCTGAATATTCCATATTCTTACTTACTTCTTTGCTGATGACTTGTAGCGTAATAGTTTGTGCATGTACACTAAAACCAAAGCAGAAGCAAAGTGAGAGGGATATAGCCCAGACTCTTAAATGATATAATACTGTTTGATTCAAATTCATTATATTAAATATTCGCTAAGAAAGCTTTTTCTAGTTCTATTTCTTCATGTTCTAGTGCTCTAAGTTTGTTTTGTAAATCAGAATTGGTGTCATACTTACTCAATCTACTTTTTAGTCCTGCTTTATTACTTCTTATCTCTTCCAGTTCTGCTAAAATTACTTTAGCATCGTCACTGATTTTCTTTTGAGATTGGACAATGGTGCGAAATGCACTATCTCTTTGGGTATTATTAAATTGGTTCAGATTCACAAACTCTTCTTTCAGGACAGGTAATTCTTTATGGGAAACCTTTACGATTTCGTCACCAAATGAAGTCTGAGAGTTTATCACAAAAAGTCCAATCAATATGGCTACAGTAGCGGCGGCGGCAAGTGGCTTCAGCCATAGCCGCCGCTTGAGCTTTGAAGTGCCAGGGAGTTCTTGTTCTATCTTGCTCCAAATCTGATCTGGTGCTGTGTGCATAGGAAGCTCCGAAAGCGCTTCATGCAAAGCTTTTTCACCTTCCTGGATGTTTATAGCATCAGAAATATTATCCCATAAATTCGCTTTGGGCGAATACTTAGGTAAGCCATCAATGGCCTTTTTCAAGTTATTTTTATTCTTCTCGTCCATTTTATTACTTCATATTTTCAAGTTTAGCACGAAGCTTTTTCTTTGCGTGAAATAATTGTGATTTGGAGGTGCCTTCTGAGATACCTAGCATATCTGCTACCTCTCTGTGAGCATACCCTTCAACCTCTATCAATACAAATACAGATCTGTATCCAGCAGGCAAGGATTGTATAGCTTTCTCCAAATACTCGCTATCTAAGTGATTTCCCCAATCCATATATTTATTGGCGTTACCGATAATATAGTCTTCAATAGGGGAGAAGTGTGGTTGTTTTTTAATGCTTTTAAGGGCGGTTCTTACGACTATGATCTTTATCCATGCTCCTATAGTAGATTCTTTCCTAAAATTTTTTAAACTTTTGAATATCTGTATAAAAGCATCCTGCAATACATCTTGAGCAAGGTCAAAATCATTGGTAATACGGTATGCAACAGTGTACATAGCGTCCTTATATCTGTCATATAAGGCTTTTTGCGCAAGTCTTTCATTTCGGAGACATGCGTCTACAAGGGCGGATTCTGTATCACTTATGGTAAATGTCATCGCTTTTTGTAGCTTTTACACCTATTCTGTACAAATATTATAAGGTAAGGACATCGAATGAGGGCTTTAGGTTGTATCCACACGATTTTTTTTATTGATTATCTCGCAATAAATAGAATTAGTTGGTTTTAGGAGTGGACTCAATCTTGCCAATTGAAATCTAAACTCTATACCTTAAATGGTGCTACTGCTCAATTCTGTCTACAACCTCCGAGGTGATGGCTAAGGTGCCAAGAGCAGGAGCAAACAAAAAACCCAAACCTAGCATCAGCATTGCCACGAAAACAATCCCATTCCCGATGGCGAGGCCTTTGTTAGCTTTTATAAATCTTTTGCTTTCCTTTACCCCATAATAACGTTCTAGCGTAAAGTCCATATTGCCTCCGCCCGCATAATATGCCTGGATAAGGAATATAAGAATAGCCGTGAACGGGCTTATGAAAGGAATTAATAGCCCAGTAATAAGAAAAACAGCGGTAAGCAATGTCTCTTTGAAGATATTCCCACTTGCTAGACGTAGTCCTCGTATGATACCCCCGATGGCAGAAGGGGGTATAGCCTTCAGTTTTAGACCTTG
>CAYZUW010000227.1:3492-7085 GCA_964481325.1 uncultured Saprospiraceae bacterium | reverse complement strand
AGGGGTGGGCGCAGGACCTGGCTGTGTAGAGCCCGGTACCGACTTTTTCAGTCGGTATGGCCCCAAAAAATCATCTTACTTTACGCCTTTATTTATAAGATTGCGTTTATATTTGTCAGAGTAGCAACAGATTAAATAGCGCTAGAAATAACATACAAACGATAATGGACAAGGCAAAGGAAGTACGTAAAGGGGAAGAATTGGACTGGCAAAAGCTAGAAAACTACTTGCGAGCTGAAATGCCGGAACAAACGGAAGGTGCCATATCGGTTGCCCAGTTTCATGGGGGTCATGCTAATTTGACTTACTTGTTAAAATTTGGAGAAAAAGAATTGGTTTTGCGTCGTCCTCCTTTCGGTAAGATTGCGCCTGGGGCGCATGATATGAAGCGCGAATATCGTGTCTTATCAAAATTGTATAAGGTGTTTCCGGAGGCTCCAAGAGCCTACCTATATTGCGATGATGAGGGCATTATAGGAGCCCCCTTTGTCGTAATGGAGCGTAAGCGAGGAGAAGTGGTTCGATACGAACTGATCGATTGTTTCAAACCTTTTGAAAAGGCTGAGGAACGCTTGACTACTGCCATGATAAAGGCCCAGGCGGACTTGCATAAGGTAGATTTTGGGAAAGCTGGTTTGAGTGAGCTAGGTAGACCGGAGGGTTTTCTAGAAAGGCAGTTGGCGGGCTGGTCTAAACGGTGGACGCTGAGTAAGACTGGTGATAATAAAGATATGGATGAGGTGCTTGGGCTGCTTTCTTCCGATATACCTAGTCCCCAAGCTATTTCCATCATACATAATGATATAAAGCTAGACAATTGCCAGTTTCAAGCGGATAACCCAGATAAGGTAAGTGCCCTATTTGATTGGGATATGACCACTTTGGGTGATCCATTGGTAGATATTGGGTCTACGCTGGGCTATTGGTATGAGCCTTATTTTGATGCTTATGATATGCCTGTTTCCTTGTCTAAATCATTTCCTAACAAAGCTTTTTTGATCCGCAAATATGCGGAGTTTACTGGCTTTTCGATGGAGCGCATCGACTGGTATCATGCCTTTGCGTATGTAAAAGGAGCGGTGATAACGGCTCAATTGTACCAACGTTTCGTAAATGGGCAAACGCAAGATAAGCGTATGGAAAAATTTGGTGCTACGGCTAAGGTTTTTACTCGTTTTGCCAAAAAATTATTGCTAGAGGCTTAAGGATTAGTAGTATTGGGCTAGCATTATAAGGTGCTGTATGCAGACTGTAAATTTCTGGAATTATTTTCACTGAAATTATTACTTTTCAAGACTTAATCATCAACTATTTATTTCTATTTTTGTTGCACATCTTTGAACATAGAAAAAGAGGTACATAGAGTATTGCTAAACATAAATATACAGTGCATCATACTAGATTTTCGGGGCAAGTTCAGGCAAATAAATTAAAAATAAAATGGAAACCATAATTACAATCTTCTTATCAGGGCTTGGCATTTATTTGTTGCTGGGAGTCATTTTTTCTATTTTATTTCTTTGGAAAGGCATCAGCAAAGTGGATGATGGAACCAAGGAAAGCGGTGTTTTCCTTAAGGTTTTACTTTTTCCTGGTATGTGTTTTTTCTGGGTGCTCTTTCTTTCAAAATGGCTAAAATCAAATCGCTCATGAAACCAACTCTTAGATTTAATCATTTTCGAATTTGGGTAGTGATTAGCCTAATCATTTCTGTAATACTTATCCTTACTATCATATGAGTGTAAACTACGCTGCCATTCTGTGGTCAAGTCAAAAGAAAAAATACGATAAAATACTTTGGGCTGGTATTTTATTACTCATTATTTCTTTCGCAGTCCTTCAGTTGGTTTTTCATCCGGATATCACGGCGGAAACCATAATCATACGCGCCACAGCCTTAACCGCTGTTGTCTTGCTACATATCATATTGCTTATAGGGCCATTGTGCAGATTGGACACTCGTTTTTTGCCCTTGCTATATAACCGAAGACACTTAGGGGTCTCGATGTTTTTTATTGCTTTGATACATTCTGTGTTTAGTATCATGCAGCATCATCTGTTTGGAGATACTAATCCGATCCTCAGTATTTTCACTTCTAATATGCAGTATGACTCTTTGCATGAATTTCCATTCATGGTATTGGGCTTCTTTTCTATCCTCATATTATTTGTGATGGCGGCGACGAGTCATGACTTTTGGCTCAAAAACCTAAGTCCAAGGGTTTGGAAGGGTTTGCATATGAGTGTTTACCTGGCCTATGGTATGATTGTACTGCATGCTGCTTTAGGTACATTGCAGTTTGAAAGACATCCTATCTATTGGGTCTTGTTGATATCTGGATTTGTCAGTGTTGCGGGCTTGCATTTGATGGCGGGCATGAAAGAAAGGAAGCGCTTACTGGCTGACAAGGAATTATTGCAAAAAGAAGGTTTCCATGAAATCTGCCCTATCGACGAGTTGGAGGATTCTTGTGCAAAGACTGTTTTTATAGACCAAGAGAATATCGCGATTTTCAAATACAACAATAAAGTCTCCGCGGTACATAATGTGTGCAAGCATCAAATGGGGCCTCTCGGAGAAGGAAAGATCATCGATGGCTGCATCACTTGCCCTTGGCATGGATATCAGTACAAACCTGAAGATGGAAGGTCTCCTGAACCTTTTACGGAAAAGGTAAAAACCTATGATGTGAAAGTGGTCGATAAAATAATATGGGTCAATCCCAATCCTAAAGAAGAAGGTACTTTTGTAGAGCCTGCAAAATTCTAATAGTTATGAAAGAGAAAGATGAATTTTATATTGGCTACTTAGACGAAATGCCAGAGGGAAATGGTCGTTTTTTGAAGAAGGTTCTGGTGCCTGTTTTTATCTTCATTCCTATTTTGGTATTGGTCGTGGTATTTTTTCAGAGACCCTTCAATTCCAATATTTTTGAATTTGGAACTATCACTGAAATCACGGGTACTTATTATGCAAGCCCTGTACCTATGCTAGTAGCCGATGAAGGATCCCTAGAGGGCTCCTTGTCAACGGACGTTGTCTTAGTGGGTTATGGTAAGTTTGGCGCTACAGGTATCATTAAGAGCCTTGAAGAAAAGAATGGTATTCTTAATGGCAAGAAGGTAAAGATTGCTGGAACTCTTATTCATGGGGAAGGAAAAACCCTACTCGAATTGTCTGAAGAGGAAGGCTCCTTAAGAGAGGTGCTCCCTGCATCCATACCAAATCTAGAACCCTTCTCTGCTGCTCAAGACGTTAGTCTTACCGGGGAGATTATTGATCCAAAATGCTACTTCGGTGTGATGAAACACGCGGAAGGAAAAGTACACAAGAGTTGCGCCATTCGCTGCATCAGCGGTGGTATTCCGCCTATGCTAAAAATCAAGGATCCTCAAAATGGAAACAAGTTTTACATCCTTTTAAGTGAGTCTGGTCTCCCTATCAATAAGGAGGTGCTTCCTTTTGTTGCGGAGCAGGTTACCATATCCGGAAAGACTAGTAAATTTAAGAGTTGGGATGTGTTGTATTTGAGTCTTGGGGATTTGAAGGTGGATGAGCAAGAGGGGTGAGCAAGAGCAAAAAACAGCAAGAG
>CAYZUW010000227.1:0-3392 GCA_964481325.1 uncultured Saprospiraceae bacterium | reverse complement strand
AGCAAGAGTTTTGAGCTAGAGGAAAAACAGCAAGAGCAAGAAAAACAGCAAAAGTTTCGAACATGAGCAAGAGTCAGCAAGAGCACAACCAGCAAGAGGTTTGAGCAAGATTCAGACTTCTCAAAAGAGTCTTTTAACTTTAGAGCTTCTGAAACATACAACAGCTTGATGAAGAAAACAAAAGCCATGTCTTCGCTATGCTAGATGCATTTTTACTCAAGTGCAGCATTCAAAATAAATTAGCAACTCCCAAATTAATAAAGTCACTAAGCTAGACAAACGTATAGCATCGAGGGCAAAGCCACTCGACGAACGCATCATTTTGTATTATTTCTTTTGAAAACAAACATCGACCAACTGGGAGCTTGCTCTCCGAATTTCACCGAGTTTTGAGCGTGACTCGTAATAGTAAAAGCTAATAATAAAACGAGGTTGAATAAATGGTGTACGTTTTTCATGATTAGGTTTTTGTTAATGTTTTAGAATGTGTTACGATTGCAAGACGAGGAGAAAATTATTTGGGTTGCACTAGCAGATAGCACATTAACTTAACCTTAACAGTTGTTTTTTATCTTGATAATTACTCATTCTTTTCAATTTTAATTCGAATATATACAATTGTTTTCGAAAACACTTAAGTTGCTGCGAGGACTCCAGGGCGCGCAGCTTCTCATTTAAGACATCTGGTAGATTTAGCTTTATTTCATCAATAGTAGGGTTCGGGGAAACGCTAAGCTCTTTAAAGTTTGTTCTATCCGCTGTACTTATACTCAAAAGAAAGTGGTTTGGGACTTTTCTATTTGCGGGAATTTTTTATCTGTTAGTACTGCATTATTGACAATTTCTATCTCCACTCTTACAGCGTCATTCTCAGACACCAGTAATGTGTTATTCTCTGTTTCATAAAAATTGTGGATACCTGCTTGTCCAAGTTTCTTTTTGATAGATTCTAAATCTAAAAAATCATCATCAAGAATCTTTGATTCATCATTGGTCATATTGTAGTTTTTTGTTATGCCATTTCGAAAGCGTATTATTTCAAAATATAAATATAATTCCTTATTATTAATAAAGTACGCACTTATATTATTGAAGGTGTCACGCTTTCTTCGATTTTTGGGTATTCGTATTGATAGTATTGCAATACACCTGAATTACTACATTTCAAAACAGATTCAAAATGAAAAATATATTCTTTTTACTATCCTTCTTATGCGGAATGGCCTTTTTTTTCTCTTGTGAAAAAGAGAATATAGATGTAGTAGAAGTTGAAGAAGAGGAAGTTGTTCCTGAAGTAATCGAGTGTAACCTTGAAGTAACACTTTCAGGAAACCTCGACGGAAGCTATGCAGCTAACACTACAGGAGGTACGCCGCCTTTCACTTTTCTTTGGTCTACGCAAGATACCACCAATTCTATTACGCTTGATTCTTCTGGTTTGTATTCTGTAACTGTAACTGACGCAGACGGATGTATAGCAAGTGAGGAATCTCAATTATTAGTTCCTGGTGATTGTGATATCTATGTTATTTTAATAAATGGTGATACCATTTGTATAATGGACCCTGGATCTGTCTTGTGTGTCGATAGTGATTTTACTGTAAATATTACAGAGAGTTCTCCTGGAATATTGAGTGCTGTTACCAACGGAGGTGTAGAACCATTTTCATATCTCTGGACCAATGGTGAAACTACTCCTTCCATTTCTGTTAATCAACCTGGAGAATACTTTGTAGTTGTAACGGGCGCAGATGGTTGTATAAGGATGGATAACTTCGATACTGAATCATCTGATGATTGTGAAAATTTCAGTGTCAGCATAAGTCCTGAAGTAGTCACTCTTAGCACTTCTTCTATAGATCTTAATATTGATAACGGTACCCCACCGTATTTGTATCAATGGTCCACTGGAGAAATAGGCCCGATAATAGTCCCTACAGTTGACGACATCTATTTTGTTACTGTAACGGATGCAAACGGATGTACAGATTTAGCTAGCTTTGAATATCAAGAATGCGGCGACTTAGAACTAGTACTTAATATAGACGTCAATAACCCTGAAGTAGCAACAGCAGTTGTTATGGGTGGGCTTCCTCCCTACAGATTTGAATGGTCCCATGGTTTTACTACCCAGACGGCCCCAATACTGGAGAGCGGAACCTACACCATTACTGTTACGGATGCTAATAACTGTAGTATTGTAAGTTCTTTTGAAATAGAGATACCACCTGCTGATTTATGCGAAGACCTTATCATAGATATCTTAGAAACAAGTGAAATCGACCAATTAGGCGTTTCAACTAGCGGTGGCTCTGGAAATTATTCATATCTATGGAATTCTAGCGAGTCAATCAATACAATAAATGTCTTTGAAAGTGGTGACTACTCCTTAACCATTACAGACTTGGACTTCGGTTGTACCAAAGAAGTAGAGTTGGTATATGCATTATCGGATAATTGCAATGACTTCGCAGGAAAACTTATTGAAAGTTCACCTGGGACTTTAAAGATAAAAGCATGTGGTGGAGCATTGCCTTATATTTATGAATGGCCCAATGGAAACACAGGCGACGAATTGACTAATCTGGCAAGCGGACTTTACCTTATCACTATTACAGATGCGAATAGCTGTAATTTAATATTGAGTCACGTAGTAGAATAGGAGCCATTAAATTAATGGTTCGGTAATTTTTCGAAAATAATAAATCAGCAAAGCCTAAATGCGTGATTATAAGGGTTTTGTAAAAAGCGCCAACAAATTTTAATGTGCTGATTGTCAGCGATTTAATTTTTAATTACCGAACCATTGTAAATAATAGCTTTATAAAATTAACTATAAATTCTATTCCATCTGAATGGATATAAACAATGACATAATACAATCTTGTATCAAGCAAGAAAGAGCTGCTCAGAATAAGGTATACAAAATACTATTGCCTTATCTGAGGGCTGTTGCCTATAGATATCTGAAAGATACTTCTTATGTCAAAGATGTGCTGCAGGAAAGTTTTATTAAAATATTTAGAAGTATAGACAAATATGATATGCAAAAAGCTAGTCTAAAGCAGTGGGCTACTCGGATTGTCATCAATACGAGTCTTAATTATAATGATAGAGTTATAGGCTTTCCAAAGGAAGAATTGAAAATCTTGAATGCTGGGATTTTAAGTATCCCAAAGGCTATTCAAAATTTATCTAATGAACATCTGCTGTACATTCTAAAACAAATGCCAGATAATTATTTCAAAGTGTTTAATCTTCACATTATTGATGGGTATAGCCATCAAGAAATTTCAGAACTTTTGCAGATCAACCAGGAGCTGTCGCGGAAAAGGTTATCGAGAGCAAGAATCTGGCTAAAAAAAACTTTCCACAAGAACCCAGATTTGATT
>CAYZUW010000226.1:0-7109 GCA_964481325.1 uncultured Saprospiraceae bacterium | reverse complement strand
ATGGTGAGGGGTCACCACAATTTCCAGTTTGCCTTACCAAAGAGGCAGACCAAATCGAAAAGGCAAAAAGTGCAATCAGGATTCTCATAATATTTTAGTTTATGAATAGGAAAAAAATAAAAATTAGTCTAAACTCGATTTAAATGGTGCTTGGGAGGGCAAATCGAAGGGAATTCGCAAAAATCCACTTCAAATAGCAACTAAATATAGGAATTATTTCAAGATTTGAGATTAAAGAAACCCTAGAAATTGCTTAAATCTCCTTTGCATTACTATAATTTAAATACAAAACATAAAAAAACCTCCTCTCGCAAGCGAGAAGAGGTTGAACAAATGAACTTTGAGACCCTTAACCCTCCATCAAGATAATCTTGATTTCGGATTAAAAATTTGTCTTGAGTGTTAAAATTCATAAGTAAGTCCACTTCGAAAACGCACGAAACCCCAAATGTCTCTTTTGAAATTCCTTAGTTTCCGGATCGGACCCATAAGCAAAATTATTCGATCACTATCATTTTATTGGTTGCAGCATGTGTAGCTGTTTCCAATTGGTAGTACAGTACACCATTCACTTTCAATGAAGAAAGATCAAGGTCAATCTTATTATACCCTCGGCTAAAGTTGTCCTTTATAACTCGAAGCTCTTTTCCTGAGATATCCATTATCCTCAAAGTAGCAGCAGATGCTTCAGGAAGGTTGAAGCCGATGCTTGTATTTATTCTGAATGGGTTTGGTTCATTCTGGTACAATTCGAATACATCCGTATTTAAAGCAATACCACTTTCCGAAAGTATATTCAATGCTACATTAAATTCTCCTTCCGTATTAAAGGCAGAAGCGGCAGTGTATCTCGAATTAAGCTGGAGTTCAGAAGAAATATCCGATGAACTTCTAGCTAGGAATCTAAGTTCGAAAAGATCGTTATCTGAAACATCCATAGCTGCTCCTGAGAAGGTATTCCAACTAAAAGTAATAATTCCTTCGTCAATCAACCTATATCCAAAGTTACTCTCAGATACTTGTATAGCAGCCCCGCTGAATCCAGTAAACTCTAGATTTGCAGGATTGTACTCCAAAGTAAATTGCATACCAGACATTAAGTCCATATCATTCAACTTAAAAGGGATAACAATTTCTTCTCCTACAGTAAATGTCTGATTGTTAATAGCCACTATTGCCGTAGGATTAAATGATCTCTCATCAATATCTAAGAGCGTATTCGCCGCAGCACTATTATCAAGATCACCTAACTTAACCCCGATAAAGTTTGCTGCTGCTATATCAGCAGATAAATTGTTCACATCAATTACTTGTGGGAAATTCTCTGCAAGTGGGTTTGTTAGATTCATAAATTCGTAGCTAGCTTCAACAAACAACCAGGATCTTTGCGTAGAAAATTCGTCGATTGCAAACAAAATCAACTGTCTGATTTCAATCAAGTCATTGATATTCAACACACCATCCATATTTACGTCTGCAGCGATATGCTTGTATGGGCTATCCAATTCACTTATCCCTAAAATATGCTTCGCAAGAATAACTAAATCTAGCGTAGTAACCCCATCAAAAACATCTATGTCTTTGGCTGGTTCAACGGTATAGTCGTCATTCATATCCAAGTCAGGGAAGATATATGAACCATCTGTTTGCGTAACATAAGGTGGCATATTCTGAGTATTATTAATTACATTAACAGTTACATCTTCTACATCTTCTTGTTCTTCGTTATAGATTCTACCTGCAATTTGGGCAGCCCCATTCGCAGTAGTACCACAATCGTTTTCTGTATCGATTATTTGTACTTCACTAGTACAGAAATCAAAATTACCCTCGCTGTCCTGAACAAATACTTGAATTGTAAAATTAGTAGGCAGCGCATTTCCGTTCGCATCTCTGATTAAATCATCACAAGTGATGGTCACACTTGAATCTCTTGGTGCACCTGATGGATTTGGATCCGTTGCTAAAGCGACTGTTACCATAAGGTCTTCATTATTGGTACAATTGTCAAATGAACTTCCCATTTGTATCAAATCAAGTGCCCAGATCTCCACTGATCTTGCACCGCCATTCATAATAACTGTATTCACACCACTACCACAAAAAGGAGTAGGCTTTTTCCTATCTTCAACTGTAATGGTAAATCTACAAAATTCAGTGTTGCCGCAACCATCACTAGCTTGAGCAAATGCAGTGTGCGTCCCTACAGGGAAAACACCTTCAATAGAATCATCAAAGCCAAATACGTTATTTTCTATGTTTCCATCTATATCTACTCTCCAAAAGTAGTCTAACTCACTCGAGCATATATCTGAAGCCGAAACATTTATGTTTACACTTGCTGAACAATCATTTGGATCCGTATCAACTGTGATTAATTCTTCACACAAATCGAATACAGGTGGCGTATCGTCAACAATGTCAATAATTTGAGTATGAACAATTAATCCATCTACAACTTGAAACTTTAATCCACTATCATCAACAGCAATACCACCTGGATTAGTAGTATTTAGATCTATATCAATACACATATTCCTAACGGTATACGTCCTAACTACTCTTCTGCAAGCTCCCGAATTGCTTGTAAAAATGTCATCTTCAAAATTGATAAAGATTTCAGCACAAGTAAAACCAGTAATAATGGGCTCTCCTACCATATCTATATCAGTCATATTAGCACATCCTGTAAGTTCCACATCTTCAGGAAAAGTAACAAAGAAGATAGGGTCAGGCTCAATCGTAATAGTTTGAACACAAGATTTACTGTCAGATGAGCTAGTAAAAGCAGTAAATTCTCTTTCAATAGTACCTTGACCACAGTCCACATTTATCATTTCGCTAGTAATATCAAAGCCACTTATACCACAGTTGTCAGTAGCATACCCATTATTCCCACTTGGTGTATTAGTATTTAGTTCTATCATTCCAGTTTCATCCATTGTGGTTGGATCAGTACATAATAATGTAATATCTGCAGGACATACAATAGAAGGCCCTACTTTATCTTCTACATTAACTGTAACCCAGCATGCGTTAGAATTGCCTGCTGCATCTGTAACTCTGAATTCAACCATCAATTCTTGTCCTGCATCCTCACAATCTAGACTAATGCAAGAAGCAAAGGTACTATCAGGTGCACCCATTCTCTTTACCATCTTAGAAGTAATACCACAGTTATCGAAACTACCACTATCAATATTTTCCGCACAGATGGAAGCAACTCCATTGCTGGCATTCGTTAAAGAGACAGTAGTTTTTCCATCACAAATGGCAACTGGTGATTGATTATCTACAACTGTATAAAAAACAGTACAAGGGTCTGATACGTTTCCGCATTCATCAGTTCCTATAAATTCTATTTTATAGTTTCTTCTTTGCAAAGAAACATTATTTGATAAATCATGTCCTTGAGTTACCAAAATACAACCTGTACCCGTTGACCCACATACAAAAATATTTGCTGTTATGTCTACAGGGGAGCTACAAAAATCTGTTGCCGTTGGAGGCATAAGTAAACCTTCAAAACCACAAGATCCTTCAGCGGACGATGTCGTATACAAAGTATCTGGATTTTGATAATTTCCTCCTACAGCTAAACTATCTCTACATTCAAATTCTGGTGCAGTAGTATCATCTAGAACTATGATTTGACTAAATCCGTCAAGAGAATCTATAACAACACCTTCACACCAATCAAGCACCGTGAACTCACGAATATACTTTTCAGTCATTCCGCAAGTTTCTCCAATAAGTCTATCGTTGGAATCTACATTAAACCTACACACATTATTATTGGCATCAGTAATAGCTAAAAACTCAAGGTCGCCATCATTATCTACTCTTGTAAATTCTAAGTCATTATCTAAATCGTCATCTGTACCATACAAAGGGTTACTATAGTGCGGTAAAAATTGTGGTTCTATAGCAGCCAAAGAATCTTGATCAATTGATGATCCACATTCTACAACTACTGACTCTAAAGGTAGGTTTATTACGGATGGTCTCCATGTATAGATAAATTGTTGGCACGAATTGGTAGAAAAACCATTTGTATCCGTTGCTGTCCACATATTTACTGTTACATTATCAATTACGAATCCTGCGGCAATAAAAGGTGCTACTTCTGGATCATCCCTATCTAAGGCAGGTATTTCTATAGTTGGACTTACTGTAAATGGTAAATCATCAAAGAGGTCTCCGTCACCATCAGTATCTGGATTCACATTGGTACCTGACAAGTCAATCTCTCCACATTGTCCAAAATTTAGAGTATTCATTGAAGTGCTCTCTACACCTGAACAATCTTCAAAAATAGGTTGTCCAACATCTGCAGATTCGCCACAGCTGATAGATATTTGTGTTCTTTCGATCTCACAAGTTGGTCCAGACTTATCTTCCGCATTGATAAATCCCCAACAGAAATTTCCTGAAGCAGAGTTTGACACATCTGGAGTATATACGATCTGTACTTCGTATAGACCAGGAGCAGAAATGATATCATTTGTTTGCCCTAAAATATTTACGGTATACTGAGAATTATCCGCACATTCTGCTTCTAATAAAAAATCAGGAAGGATTTGTAATTCACAAAATTGACTAAGCGTCACGTTTACTACATCATCACATGCTAAGATGGGCTCAATAACAATTAGTTGTTGGCATCTAGTAGTATCTAGTGCACAATCTACTACAGAATAAGTAATAATATGTGTCCCTACAGGTGCGCCTGGTAGAACACCAATTGAATCCCCTTCCATAAGGCTACCTGTTGCAGATGCGCTACTAGCCATCCCATCACTAACTACTGTTACATAGTCTCCAATGTTAATATCCACCTCATATTCAATAGTATTCCCATCACAAGATCCAGATACTATTGGTCCAGGAAAATCAAATGCAAAACTTGTACAATTAGAATTGTTGGCTGCTGCAAATATAGGATCTCCACAAGCAATCTCACAAGCTGTGCAATTAACTTCAATGTCCAAAGCTCTCCAATCACTAATACAAAGATGAGAATAAGTAGCTAAGTATATTAGATTAGAACCTGCTGTAGTACAATCTGATTCAGGCCTATAGGTCACAGTCGTACAATTATTTGTATCTGCACTTCCTGTTGCATCTATAAAAGATGCTGGATTTCCTGTAGTATCCGCCCACAATTCTGCCTGTGGAAATTGTGAGTTTCCAACACTAATTGCATCAAAGCAAAGCGTGAAAACATACTGGTTCGCAGGATTAATCGTCAATTCAAAAACATTTCCAGATTCACCAGAATTGAGTTGAATAGTATTACAGTCGTCGCTGACAATTGATTCACTTATCAATGTGTTATCCATACGAGGTGTAGTAGGCGGGTCGCACAATGGCTGCGCTACAGTTACTATTTGGCTAGCAAATAGGAATAATAGCATTAAAGTAAATCTCTCAGCCCAAGTCGAATAGCCTCTACCTGTTGAATAGCTCGAGTCAATTTTTGAAGTAGTAGTCCCAAATTGCTTAAAGAAGGGAGCTGTAACGTGCTTCATAATGTTCATAATTTTAGTGATATAAATAATTTATGTTTAAATTTTTTTATACCCTAATGAAGCAGAGGCACATTAACCGAACAGGCCAAAGAGTTGCATTAACTTTTTAGCTACCAATCAAAAGTGTACATGCATAGACTTATGCTATAAGCATTAGCGCTATACACAAATGTGTACTACTACATTTTATCTGAAGGAAAAGTCCTGGATACCTTAGAGGGCAAAAGTGAAGCTGCAGAAGCTCATCACATCCAATACTGATATCATCCCAATCAGATAAGGGTTTATATACTTCGGTTTATGAAATGAAACTATTTCAGGATATGAAATAGCCTTAGGATATATTGAGCTTTGCCCAATACACTCTAATATTTTACTTTGAAAGGAAAGGTGGGTTGCGTTGAAAAGTAGAAAAGTGGTAAAAATATTTCGAAGGGGAAAATAATGGTTCTTTAAATGGCTGATTTACAGCAATTTACGCAGTATTAATACTTCTAAAAAAAATAAAAAAAAGTGGCCCAGTGATATGAATGAGCCACTTTTATCAATGCTTTAGATAAATTCATGCAATTGATAAGCACCAAAAAAGAGGTACTTTGAGTGAAATGTCTTGGGATATAATCCGTCGATATTCAAAAATGTTCAAGCTATGCTGTCGCCAGCATTGAATCGAAATTGGGAAAAAGGGATTAAATGATTGTTGCGTGAGCTTCTGCTAAAAAGTTATTACAACTTGCAATCTCTTGATTGCGACGCAAATATAGTCTTTTGTATAATATATTTTATACCATAAAAGAGGTATTTTTTAACACTTTTTATGACTTGGGGCCATCCCTTGACGAGCCTCCTACCGTCGGCGGTCAAGGGTCGCTATGATACAGAGTTCGGTAGTCACCTCAGTCCTGCGGACTAGAGAAAAATGCAGCAAAACTGGAATGTAGATTTAATTGTTAGTTTGTTTGCTGCATTTTTCTCTACTCTTTCTCAGCGCTTGTCCAAAAAAAGAGTAGTAGTCCTAATAAATCTATAAACAGAAAACCCTAAACAAAAAAAGCCCTAACTCAAAAATGAGTCAGGGCAAAATATCACAAAAAAAATTTGTTCTTAGTATCTAGAAATTTCTATTCCAAAATAATCATCTTCTTAGTTACAGAGTAATCTGCCGTATTGAGCTGGTAGAATGTCACCCCTCTATGAGCGATCTCCTCAGTGCTAAGTTCGATACTGTTGTATCCACTACTTGCATTCACGTCACGTGAGTACAGTAATTTACCATCGATGTCAAATACTGTCACTGAAACCACTTGAGAACTAGGAACCTCAAAACCAATTGTTGTTTGCTTCAAGAATGGGTTTGGTTGATTCTGATGAAGTACTACGGATTGGTTTATATTCCCAGCACTTATCTCGTGAATATTTAACTGAACGCCATATTGCTTCCCGCCTGATTGATAAGCCACCGCAGGAGTCAATTCGGAATTGATCTGGAATAATTCAGCTACCGTCAAATCTTTTTTAGCTCTAAACGTCAAGACCATCTCTGTAGATGTGGTCAGTGCTTGATCCTTATTGGTATAC
>CAYZUW010000225.1:0-7135 GCA_964481325.1 uncultured Saprospiraceae bacterium | reverse complement strand
ACAATAGAAAAGGAGATAACACAGAAGGAGGTTTTGACGAACTTTCTATAATTACAATTAATATTAATGATCTTGTAGCTCAGAAGCTTCTCGAAGACGGTCTGATAGATGATACCAACATGTACTTCTTAAAAATAAAGAATGGGAAACTGACAGTCAACAATCAATTACAATCTGATGAGATGTATCAAAATTGGGTGAAGTACATAAGCAGTTTAGGAAAAGGTGAAATAGACTCAAAATCTAAAGTTTTTATTGAAAGAAAGAATGGCAAGGACCAATTCAGTATTGAAATTGTGGAGTAAATAGCTAATATGAATTTTATAAAAAGTCTTTTAATAAGTTTTAGCTTTTATTTGATGGCGTCCGCTAGTATATTGGCTCAAAACTAACGTGTTACTGTAAAAAAAGTAGAAGGTATTGACACAATTTACTTAAAATTTGCAGTATGCGATTCAATTTTGAATAGAGAAAATGATTTACTTAAAATATATCAAGATAAGCATGGAAAATTGACAGCATCGCATAAAACAACAGGTAATGTGTTTCCTTTTCCTTGGCCGCAACATCCCCTAGAGTCTATAATGAAAAGAGATAGTTGGAAAAAGGTTGCTAATGAAGAATATACATCAGTATATTCTGAAAATAAAGATTATAGTTATTATGCTACAGTATTAGAAAATGATACGATATTTCCTTTTCCAAAAGAAGGTTTTTTTCCTTTACTCTTTCATCCTAAGGGGTATTATAAGCAACTTATTACAACTACACCCATATAGAGCTTAAACCAAAACTAGATATTGTAATGAAATCTGCATTTGAATGGTTGAAAAAACAATAGCAACACAAGCTAACAAAATATCATGTGAGTTCCATAAAGAAAGCAAAACACCCAAACTCTATAACAAGCACTTATATTTTTAAGAACTGTGCAGTCCGCGCACTTGAATTAGTGTAGGCTTGTAAAATGTAGGTTCCATGGATAAATCTAGAAACTTCAATTTTTTCACTTTCAGGGGCAGCATCAAATTTTCTTTTTAGAATCAACTTACCAGAAGTATCAAAAATATTAAGGACTACAGCTTGATCTACAAATGAATTGGGAAAAGTCACCAATAAAAAATCTCTCGCAGGATTCGGTCTTAAGAAATTTTCTTCGTTTTCGCTAGAGGATGCACCTATCTCTTCTCCTAATGGTACAATCAATCCTCCACCACCTGCATCAAATACACTAATCGAGATACTCGTATTGGCTACCTCAAAGCATCCTGTTGTCACATTTGTCGCAAAGGGTAGAAATGCACTATCCGCTTCATCACCAGGTCCTAGTAAAAAATCGCCAGTATAGGCCACTGCCGTCAACTGTAAAAGCGCACCACTTGCTGGAGTAGCTTCCAATTCTGGTAAGGTGATAACAAAATTAGCATCTGGAAACAACACATCAATTATCGTAACACCATTCGTATCAAACAAAATATAGGCTGTTTCAAAGTCTAAGAATGAAGACATGGGTGCCTCAAAATCTATACTAAATATTTGCCCAGACGGAATTTCTAAAAAAGGAATATCTACTCCAGCAATAACTGGGTCTTCTGCTATCACTACAGATATTGTTACTTCAACAAAGTTTTCTGACAAACTGAAGGAATCATCACTCAAAGAAACATCAGTAATAACCTCTCCGATAAAAGCCGTGAAATTTCCTGAAAAAGAAACACCCCATATCCGTCTATTCATTATTTCTGTTGGATCTGCGATATACATGACAGACTCTCCGCTTAGAATTTCTGTAATGACATTGTTCTGATCCGTTTCTACAAAAACATAATCAAAGGCCTCAGAACCTGAATTGCTTAGATTGATTGTAAATATTTCACCAGATACATTGGTACACAGTTGGACTCGATCATCTTCAAATTCGCCACTAGCACTAACTCGCCCTCCACGTACGCCTTCTCCTTCGCAAAAATCATCAGATACAAGAATGCTGACACTATTGCTCAAGCAAAGACCTTCTATAGAATTGATATTTGCATTGAGCATCACTTCTGAAGGAAAATCTTCAAAACTCAACAAATATATATCATAACGGCCAGGCGCAAAAGGATTGGACAATATCACTAAAGCAGGAGCTATATTTATAATAAGACCTGCCTCATCAACTACTAGAAACAATCGATTACTAGCCCCTTGGCTGATTACATCAATATCTAAAATGTCATTTTGGTTGTCACTCCCACAAATTCCTTCTGGCCCATTATATACTATTTGTCCACCGTCGTTTTGACAAGTACTAGGTGGCTCCACTGTACAATTATCTATAGCGTTTTCTACCACGACTGGTGTACTTAAAGCAAAACATCCTTCCAGATTTGAGATATTCTCAGGCAATTCGAATGGCTCATTATAATCAAGTTTGTACACTTGAAATACGCCAAGTTGATCGTCTGCAAATTGAAATGTTCCTGAAGTATTTGCTTGCAAAATGTTTTGGCCTTCATCTGCCAACAAAAATAAATTTACATCACCAGTGCCTCCTACAGAAGTAAATGTAACCGTATCATCTGTTTCATCCATCGCACACAAAGTCGTTGAATTTTGTGTTGATAACTGCGCCGCTTCTATTTCACAAGGTGCGATAAAACAATTATCTATCCCTGTGATCGTAATTGGATCACTAAGTGTAAAACAACCTTCTAAATCTTGAATAGAAGTACCTCCAAAAATCTGTACCGTATCTATGTAATTGATATAAAAATATTGCGATGGTCCTAGTGTTGTGATATTGAAAATAGTATTCGCGCTTAGTTCGAGGATAGTTCCGTCCAAATCCGTTATCAGGATACCTTCCAATCCTTCATTACTATTATTTGTAATTGTAAAGATGATTGTATTTGCGTTCGGATCTTCAATACAAACCTCATTGGTATCTGCCATCAAACTTCCCATTTGCAAACTGCATACAGGCGGCACAGTGCATTGCGCATCATCTTGTCTGAATTTAGTGATTTGGATACTATTACTCAATGCAAAGCATCCTACTAGATCATTTAGAGATTGACCAATGGTAAGATTGTCTATTTGTTCATGTACTATTTGCAATACTGAAAAAACGCCAGCTGGTAGTGCTTGAGTTGATACCTCAGAGTCAGTTGCTATCTGTAGTATCGTTTCATTTTGATCCAGAATAAGTAAAGCGGACGTTGCACCTGTATTAAGATTAGCATCTGTTACTAAAATTTGCCCTGGTTGATTAGCACAAAAAGTAGTTCCACTAAGAGCGCTTATTTGAGGGCTTTCTAAAGTACAAGCTGGAGGAGTAACACCAGTAGTGACTGTAGTAATAACAATGGCATTAGCAGATAGATTAAAGCAACCTGATGAAAAAGGAGTAGTAAAAATAGACTGCCCTTCGGTCAACAAGATATCTCCAGAAAAGGAATACCCCCACACTCTAAAGACGCCAGCCTCTAAACCTTCAAAGTCAAAATTAGGCTGATCTAAAAATTCAACTATATTATTCGATTGATCAGTCAATATAAGAACGTACTCCGCTCCTACACTCCCAGAATTTGAAAAATTAAGACTATTAGAGAGGCCATCATCCGTAGTGAAATTATAGAATGAAATAAATTCATCTGTAAAAACATTTCCTCCATTTACCTGGCTTCTATTTACTGTGACAAAATTCTCTGATAGTTCAAAACATCCTGTAGAGAGAATGTCCTCGTTGACATTCATTCCAAAATTGGCTAGCAAGTCCCCCGTATAGGCTAAGCCGTACACATAGCAATCTCCAAAAGCCGCATTCGTAAAATCTACCACCGATTCTTCAGTAACCATAAGGATTGATCCATTGTTGTCCGTCACTACAAAAACAAAAGGTGTATTGCGACTTGAAATACTTTGCAGTTGAACTATATCTGGGGCGCCTTCATTTATGCATAGATTTACCATTGTTTGAAAATCCCCTGTGCGTACCTCATTTGTACCTGGACTTGCTAATTGCACTTCCACTCTTGTGGAGGATATTTGCCAGCATCCACTTGCGAACATAGTAGTAAAAATAAAATCTCCTTGATTCGCTGTTATTTCCCCGAGAAAAGAAAAACCATATACAAAGTAGTTACCTTCAATTAATCCTTCAAAATCCAAAGTACTAGATAGTGAGATGGTCAATATTCTGTTATTGATATCTGTTACCACATAAGCATAATTCGTAGGAGCGAAACTCGTAGAGAAAAAATTTAGACCATTCTCCATGACATCTTCTGGGCAAATAGAAATGCTTGATTCTGCATTACCTGTAAAAAGTTGTCCTCCGAAGCACTGTGCATGTATATTCGTAGTATTCATAGCCCAAATAAAGCAGTAGAATAATATCTGTAGGCAGAAGTATTTGAATTGAGTCAACATGTTCATAGTCTTGGATTAACTTATACTAGCACACATATAATATTGTACCATATGTTATATACTATCTAACTATGAGAATGATACAAATGGGCGAGACAAAATTTGCTTTAGGAGATAAAACAAGACATATTCGGTCAAACTAGTTTGGGTAGGCAACAGAATCATTATCTTGCGCAAATTCACAAAAAAAATGAAACAAAAGTTATGTTAAAAGGGAAAACAGCAATCATTACAGGTGGCACCAAAGGAATTGGATATGGAGTAGCTAAAACACTCTTGGCCAATGGAATGAACGTAACCATATCTAGTAGGTCGCAAGAAGCAGCTCAAAAGGCAGCCGCAACTTTGGGAGACAATTGTTTAGGTATAGAGGCAGATGTTCGAAACTTAGCGAGCCAAGAAAAAATGGTCACTGAAACTATTGCGAAATTTGGAAGCCTAGACGTAATGGTCGCTAATGCAGGAGTAGGGCACTTTCAAGATATCTGCGACCTTACTTCTGAACAATGGAACGAAGTCATAGACGTCAATTTAACAGGAGCTTTCAACAGTACCAAAGCGAGTATCAATGCACTAAAAAAATCCAAAGGATATCTTATCACTATAGCCTCTCTTGCTGGAGTCAATTTTTTCGCTAAAGGCTCTGCCTATAATGCTAGTAAATTTGGTCTAGTTGGTTTTACGCAAGCTGTAATGATGGATGTCAGAAATGAAGGAGTTAAAGTTAGTACCATAATGCCTGGTAGTGTATCCACTTATTTCAACAATCATGTACCTAACGATGCCGATAGTTGGAAAATACAACCAGAAGATATTGGAAAACTAGTCTTAGATTTATTAACCATGCATCCGCGCACTTTGCCTAGTAAGGTGGAGGTTAGACCTTCCAGACCTGCTCCAAAAAAATAGATTAAACAAACTCATTCTCGTAGTATGTGGTAGCGTCTTTGTACTCTCTTTCAAATTCTGCCACATGCTTCGATTTATCCTCTTCTGCCCAATCAAAGTAGGCGACTAAGTCATCGATAATGAACTGCTTGGTAAGGTTAATATTCTGGATTTCAAAATATAGCTTGCCCGTTCTACGTACATAAAAATCCGAAAGCGTTGCTACATATTCGTTGGCCAAACAGTAGGCTAATTCCGCTCTAGTTAATGCGATTTCTGGCGTATTTTTGTACTGATTGACATCATCCAATATTTTCGTTGCTGCGTTTCCATAGTTAGTCACTAGGTACCAAGCAAAGTAGGAATCTAAGCCCAATGAAGTCACCCGACCTTCCAAATTTTTTATCAGCATGTTTACCTCGTTTACATTTTTGAATGCATTTTGCGTGAGAAAAATATCTTTCGTTTGACAAGATTTCAAAGGTCGTTTCAGATCATTTTTTATGCTATAAACTACTCTATCCACTACCCGTTCAGCCATTTTTCGATAGCCTGTTAGTTTGCCACCTGCAATAGCAATCATACCCGATTCAGAAATAAAGATTTCATCTTTTCGGGACAATTCAGAAGGAGATTTTCCATCTTCATGAATAAGAGGTCGAAGTCCTGCCCAAGAAGAAATCACATCCTTCAATTTTAAATCTATACTTGGAAATGCACTTTTAGTAGAATTCAATATATATTCTACGTCTTTCTTGGTTGTTACTATTCGGTTTAGATCTCCTGTGTAGTTAGTATCGGTAGTTCCTATGTAAGTAACACGACCTCTTGGAATAGCAAACATCATACGCCCATCTGGCACATCAAAATATACTGTATAATTTAAAGGGAGTTTTTGTTTTGGAACAATAATGTGTACCCCTTTGGTTAGATGCAGTCGTTTTCCTTGAAGAGAGTTATCTTTTTTGCGAATACGATCTACCCAGGCACCTCCTGCCGCTACTACAACTTTTGGATGAAGCGTAAATTTTTCTTGAGTCAATTTATCTATACACTCTACTGAAGCAAGTCTGCCCTCTTCGTAGCCAAAATCAACAGCCTTGATATAGTTTAGCACAGTTGCTCCATATCGAGCTGCCGTCTTTATAATCTCTATGCTTAGCCGAGCGTCATCGGTTCTATATTCTGCATAAAAACCACTCCCTTTGAGAATTTTTTCATTTATCAAGGGTTCGAGTGTTAAAGTTTTTTTCTTAGACAGCATTTTTCTTCTGTCATCTCCTGTCACACCAGCCAAAATATCATAAATCTTCAAGCCAATGGATGTAGACCACTTTCCATAAGTACCTCCTTCTATCAAAGGTAAAATCATTTTTTCCGGAAGTATTATGTGAGGAGCTAGTCTATGTAGTATAGCTCGTTCTGTCCCTGTTTCTCTCACCAATCCAATATCTAACTGCTTCAGATATCTTAAGCCACCATGGATAAGTTTTGTTGACTTAGAGCTCGTCCCCGAGGCAAAATCGCGCATCTCAATAAGGGCGGTACTAAGGCCCCGACTAGCAGCATCCAAGGCTATTCCCGCACCTGTCGCTCCGCCTCCAATAATAAGTACGTCAAAGGATCCAGATTTTAACTCCGTTAAAATCTGGGATCTCGATATAGATTGTACTTTATCTTCCAAAAAATTCGTTTGAATTCAACATATATTACTTTAACTGTAATTCTTACATCAATGTTTTTTTTATATGTCAAAGTATTGTGCAAAAATCATATTGCATGTCATAAATTGACAAGATCATTATTTATTTAATAGCACATTAAGCTTAAT
>CAYZUW010000224.1:0-7138 GCA_964481325.1 uncultured Saprospiraceae bacterium | reverse complement strand
ATTTTAAAATGTATATCATATGTAAAATAATTAATATATGTCTTGTTTGAAGAGGAGTGAAATAGAAGAATTCAAATTCTTTGGGTGAGGGATCGCAGCGATATTGCGGGCTATTCAGCAGAGTGAATCCGCCCAGCAGGTAGCTGAACGAGGGACGAGAGAAGATGCATGATGGGTTTGGATGAACCTGCTGAATAGTCTGCGCATACAAGTGTAGAGCCCGACCTTACCATCCGCTTTTTTCGCGGATGGCAAGGTCACCTCCAAACTAAAAAAAAGGAAAAATTATCTTCTACTGTAGTTAGGAGATTCTTTGGTAATGATCACATCGTGCGGATGACTCTCGATGATACCGGCTCCCGTAATCTTTACAAATTGAGCGTTGTGTATAGCCTTGATATTTGCTGCGCCTACATACCCCATACTGGCTCGTAAGCCACCTATATATTGTATCATGATCTCAGACAAATGTCCTTTGTACGGAACCCGTCCTTCGATACCTTCTGGAACGAGTTTTTTGATGTCGTCTTCTACATCTTGGAAGTATCTATCTTTGGATCCTATCTGCATGGCTCCGATGGAACCCATACCTCTGTAGGTTTTAAATTTTCTGCCTTCGTAAATAATAGTCTCACCTGGCGCTTCTTCGACACCTGCAAATAAGGACCCTGCCATGATGGTGCTTGCTCCAGCTGCTAATGCTTTGCAGATGTCACCTGTATATCTAATACCTCCATCTCCAATGATAGGTACGCCTGTATGCTTGATGGCATGCGCCGCGTACATGATGGCAGACAGCTGCGGAACACCTACACCAGCGACCACTCTCGTAGTACAAATACTACCTGGCCCGACACCTACTTTCACAGCATTAACTCCTGCTTCTACTAAAGCGAGTGCGCCAGATCCAGTCGCCACATTGCCTGCAATGATTTGTAAATTGGGAAACGCAGCTCTTACTTTTTTTACACTTTCAATCACACCTGCTGAGTGTCCGTGCGCAGTGTCAATGGTGATGACATCTACGTCTACAGCAGTTAGTGCGCTGACTCTATCTAACATATCATTGGTTACACCCACTGCAGCTCCTACAACTAGTCTTCCGAAATTGTCCTTACAAGAATTAGGAAAGTTTTGAACTTTCATGATATCCTTGAAGGTGATCAATCCAACTAGTTTACCGTCATTATCTATGACAGGAAGCTTTTCTATTTTGTTTTTTTGAAGACTTTCCTTGGCTTGTTCTAAGGTCGTCCCCATCGGAGCCGTAATCAGATTTTTACTTGTCATCAATTCTGAGACTGGCTTTTGAAAATTGGTTTCAAAACGTAGATCTCTATTGGTCAATATTCCTATTAGTTTTTGATGGTTGTCTACAATAGGGATTCCGCCTATCTTGTGCTTACTCATCAATGCCAGTGCATCAGTTAAAGTAGAGTCTACCTTGAGTGTAACTGGATCGATGATCATACCGCTTTCTGATCTCTTTACAGATCGTACCATTTCAGCCTGTGCCTCGATGGACATATTTTTGTGGATCATTCCTATTCCTCCTTGACGAGCAATCGCAATGGCTAAATTGTTCTCCGTTACGGTATCCATAGCCGCCGAAACGATAGGGACATTAATCCGAATATCTGTAGTAAGCTGGGTAGAAATATCGACTTCTCTAGGAAGCACCTCCGAGTGCGCAGGAACCAAAAGGACGTCATCAAATGTCAAGGCTTCTTGGATGGTCTTAGAGGTAAGACCATTGGAAGTAGATAAGTTTTGTAAAGTATTTACGTTTTCCATGCGTAAAATTACTACTTTTTATCTTTATTTGAAAGAAGGAAATAAAAATTGACCTGTTTCTGTCAATTTTTAGTAGAATAGTCTAGAACACAAGTAATTATATGTTAGAACCTAAGGATGATCATTATTTTATGAAGCAAGCCTTCGCTGAGGCGCAAAAGGCTTTTGAGGATGGAGAAGTACCAGTTGGAGCTGTCGTGGTTTGTCAAAACCAGATTATAGCTAGAGCGCATAATCAGACCCAACTGCTAGATGACGTCACCGCTCATGCAGAAATGGTGGGGGTCACTACTGCGACCTCAAATGTGGGTTATAAATATTTAAATAATTGCACGTTATATGTTACCCTTGAGCCATGTGTAATGTGTGCGGGAGCTTTATTTTGGGCAAAATTGGGTAAACTTGTTTATGGGGCTGCGGATGAAAAGCAAGGATTTAGTCGCTATCCGGATTTGTTGCATCCTAAGACAAAAGTACAACAGGGCCTTATGGCTGAAGAGTCAAAGAAATTACTGCAAACCTTTTTTAAAGCTAAACGAAAAAAGAGCAGCTAGTTTTACACTAGCTACTCAGTAGTTTCTCAAAGTATATTGAATACTAAAATTTATTATAATCTGCGAGAACCCTTAGGAGTACCTCACTAAACAAAATTTATATTATCCACCATTCGAGCCTTTTTTACTGGCTACATTAGGCTTACTTGTGAATTCGTCTTCAGCTCTAAAGATGTTGAGTTTTTCTTCCTCATCACCCATTTTGAAAGTGACAGAATACTTTCCAGTCTTTTCGTCTCTGAGATTAATCTCGAATTCGTTTAACCCTTCTTCAAGCACTCTAGTGGTGTTAAAAATAACATCCCCTTTGTAAGACTTCAGCGTGTATTCCATTTTACCTGCATTAAAAGCATTAATACTTACGTAAAAATTCTCTGTAACGGCAATGTCGCTAAAATCTGCAATCATGAAGTTGTTGGTTAATTTCTTTTCCACTCTTACTTGCTGTGTGATACTTTCTGTACCATCTTTGTCTGCTTGACGCAACCTGTAATAAACAGTTTTGTCAGTTACTTGAATATCCATATAACGATATGTGATTTCTTTGTTTGAAAAACCAGCAGCTTCAATATCTGCAAGATTTTCAAAGTCAACACCGTTAATAGATTTTTCTACATAAAAAGCTTTACTATTTATCTCTGAGGACGTAGTCCAAGATAAAAAATTACCAATTTGAAATTCTTCAGAGTTTACTGTTAATGTCTCTAAATATTCTACTTTGGCTTGCGTCAAAAAAGGTACGCACATAATAAGCCCCAAATATAGCATTCGGGGGAAGGATTTAATTTTTAGATGCTTTGCTATCATTCCTTCCGGGTTTTAAATAGTTATATAATACAGACAATATGCGCTAGAAAAGGACTATTATTTTTCCGAAAAAGTGATTTTTGTGACGTTAAAATGGAGTTAATTCGTGGTTAAAGAGTATTAAAACAGTGGATTTCAGGCGTTATTGTGTATATATTGTTTTTACAAATAATGTATTCATCTTTTAAACTTATCAATATGAAAACGATACAATTCATCTTCATTTTTGCCCTAGCGGGATTGATGTTCAACTGTAGCCCTAAATTGAGCCCATTTACTCAACAATTACAAGAAGAAAATGGCTGGTCAAAAGACGACCTTGAGAGAATACAGTTCTATGTATCTAGAGATATAGTACTCCAAAGAAATTTCAAATCAGGCGAATCCAAGATAGAAAATGGAAAAGTTAGATTGGTCAATGGACGCAAGGTGGAGGAAGTAATTATCACCAAAGGCACTCCAGGTGTACTTGTGCTCAATCCGAGAAGTGACAGGATGGTGATTTCATTTGGAGATGGAAATGATGAAAAATATCTGATGTTTGGACCAAATCCTAAATATGGTGATAGATATGTGCTATTAGCAAAGGAATGGCAAAAGAAGGGAGGGGTTATTACTTATGATGGACGTCCTTTTTACACCACGTCTTCCAGTGCATATTCTGCCCTCATGATAGATTTAAAAAAGGTAGGAAAGACAAAAGTGAGTAGCAGAGTGGCAAAAGGTCGCAAATTATAAAATTCGTTTACAATAAATATAAAGATGAGCAAATCTAAGTGGATGATTTGCTCATCTTTTTTTCAAACTAACTATCTAAACCATTAACAAAAGGAACAAATTTGAACTTTCCGAATTGTTCTTGATGAAATTTGCCTCCTGTTTTTTTTGTGATACGCATCATGGTTTGTGTTTCGTCCCCTACTGGAATGACTAGATGCCCTCCAACGGCTAACTGATCTAGCAAATCTTGCGGGATTACTTTTGCTGCGGCGGTGACTAATATTTTGTCGAAAGGTGCAAATTCTGGTAGTCCTTTATAGCCATCTTTATGAAATAAACGGATTCCCTTTAGTCCTATAGAATGGAGCAATTTCTTAGCGTTTAGATGGAGTAGGCGATGTCTCTCGATTGTGTAAACCCTACCTCCCATTAGGCTTAGTATGGCAGCTTGATATCCTGACCCTGTACCTATTTCTAAAATTTTTTCTCGCTTCTTTATATTGAGCAATTGAGTTTGAAAGGCAACAGTATAGGGTTGTGAAATGGTTTGACCATTTTCTATAGGGAAAGCTTTGTCTTCATATGCTTTTTCTTCAAAGGCCTTTTCCATAAAATAGTGCCTGGGTAGAGCGTATAGCGCATGAAGAACATTGATATCAGTGATGCCTTTAGATTTGACAGTAGTCACTAATTTTTTTCTCATTCCTTTATGCCAAAAAAGATCTTTCAAAGTGGGTTTTTATGCGATTTGTATGGATTTTAAAGATAGCAAAAAAATCAAAATTTATGCTATTAAGCAAATAAGCAAGTACTTCATATTAAATAATTTAGACATGTTTAAGTCAATTTTTTCTCTGTTATTTTTAAAACCTGAACGTTAATCTTTACGTATCTTGTGGAAAAGAAAATTATAATGGTAACAAAAATAAAATTTGGAACGGATGGCTGGAGAGCTATAATAGCAGATGACTATACAGTTGATAATGTAAGAAGAGTAACCGAGGGTACGGCACTCTGGATGAAAGAGAAAGGATATTCAAGTGTAGTTATTGGTCATGACTGTAGATTTGGAGGAAAGCTGTTTGCAGAGACAACGACTTCAATTTTTGGAGCGCATGGTATAAAAGTTAAACTCGCTAAAGGATTCGTATCTACACCTATGGTATCATTGGGTGTCGTAAAGACAAATTCGGATTTAGGAGTAGTTATAACAGCTAGTCATAACCCACCAACATATAATGGTTTTAAATTGAAATCCAATTTTGGAGGACCGACGATACCATCTGATATTGCAGCCGTAGAATCTCATTTACCAGATGTATGTAGTGTGAGCCCTATGTCTTTAGATGAAATGACTCAAAAAGGCTTACTAGAATATGTAGATTTAGAGACTATTTATCTAGATCATGTAAAAGCAAATTTTGATCTTGATTTGATAAACAATGCTCCTTTTAAAGTGGCATACGACGCGATGTATGGAGCAGGTCAAAATGCAGTTAGAAAGCTTTTGCCTGGAGCAGTGCTGTTGCATTGTGATGATGACCCTTCTTTCAAAGGGCAAGCACCAGAACCTATTCATAAGAACCTTACAAAACTTTCTGAAACCATCAAAAATGATGCTTCTATAACTGTAGGCTTAGCGAATGATGGAGATGCAGATAGAATAGGAATGTATGATGAAGACGGTAATTTTGTGGATTCGCATCACTTGTTGCTTTTGCTTTTGAATTACATGGTAAAATATAAAAATGAAACAGGTAAAGTGATAATTACCTTTTCTGTAACGGATAAAATGGAAAAGTTGGCTAAGCAATTTGGCCTAGATGTAGAAGTAACAAAGATTGGCTTCAAGTACATCGCTGAAATTATGACGAAAGAAGACGTTGTAGTCGGAGGAGAAGAGTCAGGTGGTTTAGCTGTGAAAGGGCATATCCCAGAAAGAGACGGTATTTGGATGGGATTACTCGTTATGGAATTCATGGCTAAGACTGGCAAAACTATCAAGCAATTGGTACAAGATATATATAATATGGTGGGTTCATTCTCTACGGGTAGAGACGATCTTCGCATCACTGATGAACTCAAACATAGCATCATTGATAATTGTAAAAACAATGTCTATTCTGCTTTTGGACCTTATGAAGTCGGAAATACTGAGAGTATTGATGGATACAAATTCTGGTTAGCAGAGGATAAGTGGTTGATGATTCGACCATCAGGTACAGAACCTGTATTGCGTGTATATGCGCAAGCACCAGATGCAAAAGAGGTACGTCGTATTTTGGACGCAGCACAAGCTACTCTTTTGCAAAAGGCAACAGCTTAATCAAAAAGTAATTTGTACCAAAGGGCTATTCTTTTTCTGAAGGATAGTCCTTTTTATTTTTGTAAATCATGGCTTGATGCGGGATGTTGTCTTCTAAGTATTCTTCTCCAGTAGATACAAAACCTAAGTTTTGATAAAATTCATTTAAATAGGATTGAGCAGATATTTTTACATCTTGGTTTGGGTATAGCTTTCCACAAAGCGCAATCGACTCATTCATTAGGGAAATACCTTCTCCTTGTTTTCTGATTTGCATAGCAGTCAAAACTCTCCCGATGGAACAATAGTCTTTGTACGAGCTGCCTTTGGGCAAGAGTCTTGTATAGGCTAGGATAGTTCCTGCTTTGTCTTGACCCAATAGATGATAAGCGATTTTGTCTTTTCCATCTGCATCTAGATATGGACAGTTTTGTTCAACAACAAAAACTTCTTGACGCAATTGCATGATTTCATACAGTTGGCCTTTTGATAATTCGTCGTACGAGAAGCAAGAATACTGCAAGGACATAATGATGAGATATTGTTTGCTCAAAAAAACAAAACCTTTCTGAGTAATCTCAGAAAGGAATCGTTTTTCTTTAGTAATTATGTTCGAGTTTCTTGAGTGAACTCTTATTTTGTCTATTTCTTATCCACCATATAAATTAGATACGGGTGTGTTTTCGCATTTCATCCATTCTGGGATAGGTTCTCCATCTTCAGAGATGAATGTAACTTCTCCATCATCGCTGATTTGATATTTCCAAACATGTTGTTTTCTAGTAGTATCTAAGAGAGAGCTTCCGATAGTTAAGTAGTAGGTTACATCCCAACCTTGAGCTGTTTGAATAATCTCTATATCATTTCCTTTTACCTCTGGAATCCCTAAATCAATTTCTGTGATACCTTCAATATTGTAAAATTCATTGGCCAATGCTGCCATATTGATAGGTTCAGC
>CAYZUW010000223.1:0-7139 GCA_964481325.1 uncultured Saprospiraceae bacterium | reverse complement strand
TTAAGTTTTAAGATGCTGCAAAAGTTTTCGAGGAGAATTTTTTGAGGTCAAGGCAAAAAACGCAGTGATAGCCTCAGCTATCACAGCCTGTCGCGACCACTGTCGGGGAGTATTTTTAACGCAAAAATCAGAAAATTATACCGAAAAATATGCGGCATTCTAAAGCTTAAATGGTATAGGCACACCTTCATTAGATACCTAGACCTATTCATATCACTTCTACCCTGAGCGCAAAAAAGATGCAGGATAAAAATATTTGTTTTAAGTATTTACTATTAACATAATTTGTTTTATATTTGTGTAATTCCTAATGTGTTTTGCCATTTTATAAGGCAATCGAGGGAGAATTCACCCTAGAATATTGCCAAAAGAGCCATTTTAGGGTTCCATGAGTTTTCGGAAAAGCTCGTGGAGAACATTTTTTGAGAACTGATAATATACAAAAACGATGATACACGAAGACAGAATAGAACTTAACGAGCGGTTTATACACGTATTCAGCTTATTAGAAAGCAGGGGAGATATCGTAAAAAATGACAGAAATGGCAAAGGGGTAGGCGATCTAGCAGAGAAGATTTTAGGAAATCGAGCCTACGGACACATTATTAGAGCCTTTCTAAAAGGAGATAACAAACGAGTCATTGATTATCATCAAGCACAAAAGCTTTGCGATTTATTCAATATAAATGAAAACTACCTACTTCGTGGTCAAGGAGAGCCTTTTGGAATGTCTTTAGAAACCATGCGCCAAGAGCAAAGTACCTCTCATATCCTAAACGGAAATATACTATTCACCAGCAAAGCAGCATTTGCAGGCTCTGCAGTAGATGTTGGACAGTCAGAAGAATTAGAATATTTCTCTGTGCCTGGTCTAGAAGGCAGCGGCTTGGTAGCCTTTCCTATCGACGGTAATAGTATGGAGCCAGTGATTATGGATAAGGATATAGTTATCTGTAGAGAGATGTCTAGCCTCAATGAGATTAGAGATAATGATATGTACGCTATAAAAAATGACGGTAGCCTCTGGGTAAAATATGTCAAGAAAATTAAGGATGGACAAGGCAGAATCATCAAGCTAAATCTGATCTCCGCCAACTACCTAGAGCATGACCCTTTCGAAATTGACGTGAATCAATATACAAGATTATACAAGGTCAATAGCCGCATCAATCAAATACAGCGGTAGGATATTAACGGTATTTAAAAAAGGAAATTTGTGAAACTGCTTTCTCCTTGATTAAGTATTCTTACTCGACTAGTTAGAATACTTTTAAAAATAGTTTTCTAGTCCTTTGCATACTTCTTTACAATCCCTTCACAAGCAAGTTCAAGCATGTCAAATACACCTTGAAATCCATCATCATTCCAATATGGATCAGGCACCGATTGATTATATCCTGGCTGATGCAGGTTCATGATAAGTTGTACTTTGTCTTTGTCCGAAGATGCTAAAGCCAATTTGTTAATATTCTGAAAGTTTTGGCTATCCATAGCAAATATCAAATCGAATTGCTCAAAATCTTCTTTAGAAAATTGACGCCCTCTCTGTTGAGTAATATCAATATTGTTTTCTCTAGCTACACTTATAGATCGAGGGTCAGGAGAAGAGCCTATATGCCAAGAGCCAGTACCAGCTGAGTCTACTTGCCAGTCTAAATTATACTTTTTAATCTTGTCTCTCATAATGCCTTCCGCTAGAGGAGAACGGCAAATATTACCTAAACAGACCATTAATATCTTCATTTAACATTTTTTACTAGGTAAAAATAGAATTTTGATAGACCTTTGTGATATATTTGTTATACTTGTGAAATCAAAAAAACAATCTACATATAAAAGCTGTTCCGGTACCAAAACGGAACGGTTTTTTTTTGCCCCTACTCTATATATTCCTCCTACTTAGTGTCATAAAGCGTTAAAGTCTAATCCTTTAGCAACATAAAGCATCAAATCTCTTTTTAATACTATTATATCTCAAGTGTCTTATTTAGACAAAAACGAAAAACTAATAGTTATGAAAAAAATTTGCCTTTTGCTTTTGGCCTGTGCATTCTGTGGCACAACTTTCGCCCAGAATTTTTTGGGAATGAAAATCAAAAAATTTGGATTAGTTTATATGGCAGATCAAGATCGAGTGAATAATCTAGATGCCGATTACTTCAATGGATTATCGAAAACAGGTTTTTCATCCGAAGTGATGGAGCATTATTTTAATAGTGTAGACATTTATTCTATGACTTGCGAGAATGCCACCCTTAGAGCCGAAATTACAGTCTTGCCATTTGCTAAAGTTCCAAAGGTCCAACTTAACATAGGGACTAGTGTAATGTTTAATAGATTAGAATGCACCAGCTATGGTGGTTTTAACCGAGTAAATTCCAATAAATTCACCTTCGACTCTTATTCACATGAAGCAGCCATAGATGGAAGTTTGGTATATAATCAAAAGTTATCTTTCCTTAATTTGTATGGAGGATTCGGGACCAACTTAGGGTATACCTTCGCTTGAGGATTAATTGTTACAGGAAGGTATTTAGTTAATACAGGAGCAACTTATACTGGAACAGATGGCGGAGAAATTAATACAACAGATTCTATAGACTTTTATGAAAGAAGTCAAATGAAAAATTCTATACATCAACGTGTATTTCTCCATGGTGGAGCATCGGTTATGTTCTACAAGCGCCTTGAATTTGGCCTTGAAATTCGCAGAGGAGTAGGCTATAGATTCAATATAGGCAACCCGCTTAAATTTACAAACCTTTTTAGTGCAGGATTCAACCTAAAATGGAATCTAAAATAACCTAAAGAAATAATTCTAAAACAATAATGTGCCTTAGCCAATTCAAGATGTTGGCTAAGGCACTATTTATTTTGGATGAATATGGTGCGTTCTAGTATCATTGACTATTTTTACCAAACAATAGAATAATCAATGGTTCGGTAATTAAATTTTAAATCGATGACAACCGGAACATTACAACTATTTGCAAAGCATCTGCAATTGCCTGACAACCAAGGCACTTGCTGCTGGTCGATTTTTAATTTTCCAAAAATTACCGAACAATTAATAATATAATATGGCTACTATATCAAGATCAACGCTCAAATTTCTCAAAGACTTAGATAAGAATAATCATAAAGAATGGTTTGAAACAAATAAGTCTAGATATGAATTAGCATACGAAGAAATGTATGTGTTTGGAGAGACGCTCCAAAAAGAACTTTCTAAGCAGGACGATATGGTAGAATTAAGCCGTAAGAAAATTGTTAAAAGAGTCTATCGAGATGTAAGATTTTCTAAGGATAAAACTCCATATAAGAATTATATTATGGGCGGATTCAAAAGAGACTCAGTCTGGAAACGAGGAGGCTTTGCCTTTAGAATAAAACCTGGAGACAGCGTAGTAGGATGCGGATTTTGGTCACCAGAAAAAGATGATTTGAAACTCATTAGATCCCATATAGCCCAAGATGCTACACCTTTACGAAAAATTCTAAAGTCTAAAAAGTTTAAGGATAATTTTGGAGAACTTGAGGGCGAGCAGTTAAAGAAAGCACCACAAGGATATGAGCCAGATCATGAAGCAATTGACCTTTTGAGGTACAAACAGTTTTTAGCTACCCGAAATTTTTCAGATGCCGAGGTAGTTGACAAGAATTTTTTGAAAGAAGTAGCTAAGACCTATAAAGCGATTAGACCTTTTTTCGACTATATGAGTGAAATACTCACCCACGATCTCAATGGAATTCCATTATATAAGTAGAATTAGGTCTTAGGGTTTGGATTATTCATGCAATATATACTTATATCAAAGCGATCTAGTATAGATTGAAAATGCTCCAGCTCATTTTGACTGTAGCTATTTATCCATTTGTTCAGTTGTTCTTGCTTATCTGAACGCAGGTCATTTTTAAAATCGCTATGACTTGGATTGTCTATCTTGGTCCAGATTTCTTCGGGCGGTTCTATATCCCAAGCGTCAAATATCGTATTCAAAGTCTTAATAGGAAATTGAAGCATAAGCTCATAATGCACTTGCAACCAATCTTGTGAATTCTGTTGCAAGATATAATGATTATTGATGCACCATCTCGCAATAAGTTGATCTATCATAGGACTGTCTTGAGCGAATAGATCTTTGTTTTTATTATACAAATCAAGATTGTATCCGCTTGGAATCCATTTGTGATCTACATTGAGTATGGAATCTCTTTTATATAGATTTTGTAATGTAGAGGAGGCAACCGATAATGGATGTCTCAAAATATAGATGGGCTTGTAGTTGAAAGGTAACTGCTTGACCATCCAGGGTAAAATAGAGGTCCCCATCACACATTTAAAGATAAGTTGCTTTGCTCGTAAAAGCTTAAACCAATTTGCTCTTTCCAGTTGATAAGAGTCAAATTTATTAGCGTTGATTATATCTTCAATTTCAGCTTTACCCTCGGTCCATTCCTGGTCAATGGTATAATGATCTCCCCAGTTGTATTTTTCAAATACTCCATAGTGACTATGGAAGGGTTCAAAGATGGTAGCTGTTCTCGGAATATTGCTGATGATTTCCATCAACCAGGTACTGCCTCCACGAGGTTCAGAAAAAATAAATAGACTATCCTTTGCGTCAAAGGATTTTGCGCGCAATAAAGGCATTAATACACGCCATTTCAGCCGATTTTTGTAATATTTCAGGTTATTCATGTGATCAATAAGGCAACTACTGCCAATATAGGTTAGGTATTACAATATTTAGACCACTTAAGGCTAGATTTTTGGCTAGGATTTTTTTTGAGAAAATAGCCATTCTAATGTACCAGCATCTTCATACACTTTGTCCCAAATTGCATGACCTAGATTAGGATATAGTGTGAATTCGTAAGGAGCAGAAAGACTATCTAATTTTTTAGCTAGTAATCTCGATTGAGAAACTGGTACTACCTGATCATTTTCACCATGAAATATCATGAGCGGTACATTTTTAAATTGCTCTGCATTTTTTGGATTCGTTCCACCGCTAATAGCAATAGCAGCACTAACTTTTTCAGGCATTCTACTTAATATCGAATAAGTGCCAAAGCCACCCATACTTAACCCATTGATATATACTCTTTTCTTATCTACTTGGTAAGTGTCTACAATATAGTCCAATAATTTTTCAGCCTTCAAGCCTGCTGCGGTAGATCTATTATCTTCACTATAAGTCCACTGATTATTATTAATATCTACACTAGCCCAATAGTCATTCACTGGGCATTGCGGAAAGACAAGTATGGAAGGATACTTTTCTTGGCTTTCCTTCGAGGCTAATAGGGGTGCCACATGCTTTAGTTGTTTTATATTGTCTATACCTCTTCCTCCACCTCCGTGAAGGAAAAAGATTAAAGGATACTCTTTTCTTCCATCATAATCTTTTGGGAAATAGATATTATAAGGCAATTGTCCATATCCCCGTAGTTCAAACATTTCAGGAACATAGGATCCAAGAACGGAAGGAATGACAGGCTCTGGTCCACAGGATAGACTAAAGAATGCAAAACTTAGGTATATAATTAATCGTCTGATGGTACTTAATTTTGAATTCAAAATTAGACAAACATTGCCGTATAACCAAGCAATCAATTTGGACTTATGATTAGAGAATGGACATTAAATTGTAATTTTACCAAATCATAAAGATGCAAGATGCAAAATGACACTAAAGATATTATCATAGCATTGTCCACACCACCTGGAGTGGGGGCTATAGGCGTAATTAGATTGACAGGAGAAAACTGTATCGCTCTCGTAAATAAGCAATTTAAAGGAGCTAACCTGGAAGAAGAGAAAGGTCATACCGCGCATTTTGGTAAGATTATTTCTGTTACGGGTCATATCATAGATGAGTGCCTAGTTACTATTTTTAGAGCGCCTAAAAGTTATACCAAACAGGATGTTGTAGAAATTTCTTGTCATGGTTCTAGTTATATTATTGAGTCCATCATAAAACTTTTTTTAAGCATTGGTGCTCGCCAAGCAGGACCAGGAGAATTTACCTTACGCGCTTTCTTAGGAGGTCAGATGGATTTAGCCCAGGCAGAAGCAGTAGCCGATTTGATCGCTTCGGATTCTGAAGGGGCGCACGCCTTAGCCATCAACCAAATGCGAGGAGGCTTCTCGAATGAGATAAAAGATTTACGCCAAGAATTGATTGACTTTGCTAGTTTGATTGAGTTAGAATTAGACTTTGGAGAAGAGGACGTGGAATTTGCAGACAGAGATAAATTAAAAAACTTAGTATTAAAAATTCAACAAGTAATTAAGCGACTTATTGATTCTTTCCATTTAGGAAACGTGATTAAGCAAGGCGTTTCCACAGTTATCGCAGGAAGGCCCAATGCAGGAAAATCAACACTGCTCAATGCATTAGTAAATGAAGAACGAGCCATCGTTTCCGAAATTGCTGGAACCACCAGAGACACCATTGAAGAGCAACTCAACATCAAAGGAATCCAATTTCGCTTAATTGATACAGCAGGTATTCGAGCAGCCCAAAACGCTATCGAACAAAAGGGGATTGAAAAGACCATCGCGAAGATGCAAAGCTCTACGGTAGTCATCTACGTTTTTGACGTGTTGACTTCTTCACCCTCCGATTTGAAAGCAGATGTTAAAAAGTTTTTAGCCGCCAGCAATAGCCTGACCGCAGGCAGTAAAAAATTATTTGTAGCCAATAAAATGGATCTCAATCCATACACCGAGCCTTCAGATTATTATTTGGGCGATCTTATTACAGCAGAAAATCTAGTAACGACCTCCGCCCTAAACAAGATGAATATTGAATACCTCAAGGATACTTTATACAAACTGGTAGTCAATGCTTCTGACTCAGGGGACCATAGTATTGTGAGTAACATTCGTCACCAAGACGCATTGCGACAAGCACAAATTTCTTTAGATACTGTTTTGCAAGGCTTGTCTACAGAAGGCATGACTGGAGATTTGATCGCATTAGATATTAGACAAGCATTGTATCAATTAGGATTGATAACAGGGGAGGTGTCTACGGATGACTTGTTGGATTCGATTTTTACAAGATTCTGTATCGGGAAGTAGTTTAGTTTCTCTTTCTTTCTAACCTCTTGTTTTTATTGGCTTTATA
>CAYZUW010000222.1:0-7185 GCA_964481325.1 uncultured Saprospiraceae bacterium | reverse complement strand
TAGAAGTACATTGGACTTGACTGATGATGCTTTAGTGGCTGCGGAGAAAGGTTATCGACGTCTGATGGAAGCCAATAAGGTTTTACAAAATTTTGAACACCCAGGGAAGGGCGCTGCAGCTGATCTAGATAAAGAAATCAATCAGTTGATAGAAGACACACATACAGACATGAGCAATGACTTCAACACCCCTATGGCCATGGCGCGTTTGTTTGAATTGGTTCCTAAAGTAAATGGGCTTAAAGAAGGGCACTTGGCCTTCAATGACCTGACTACAGAAACGCTTGATAGACTTAAACAAACTTTTACTGATTATATTTATACCATATTCGGCTTAAAAGATGAAATGGATGGTGGCGCCAATGGCAATAGCGCCATGGATGGGGTGATGAACTTAGTAATCGACATTCGAAAATCTGCACGTGAAAATAAAGACTGGGGTACTTCTGATAAAATAAGAGATGCACTCGCAGAGTTAGAGATACAACTCAAAGATGGAAAAGATGGGACTACATGGTCCAAAAATTAATGCTACCAAAAAAATTGAAATGAGAAAATCGGGTGTTTTTACAATAAGAATTTTTGTGCTGTGTGTACTAGCGAGCGCCTTGTGGCACTGCGAATCGGATCCACCACAAAAGACAGAAACGACCATTACCGCGCCTTCGAGCAGAACCCCCATCGCTAATCAGCGCAAAGTACCCAAGTTCGAACAAGACTCTGCCTATGCACATATCGCTAAACAAGTTTCCTTTGGAACTAGAGTACCCAATAGTCCTGGCCATAAAGCCTGCAAAACGTGGTTGGTCAACAAACTAAAATCTTACAATGCCGAAGTCATAGAGCAAGACTTCACTGCTACGGCCTACTATGGCGAGACCTACAATGGAACGAACATTATCGCGCAATATAATCCCGATGCCTCAGATAGATTACTACTTGCAGCACACTGGGATACGCGCCATATCGGTGACCATGACGATGATCCAAGCATGCAGACCAAGCCTATCGACGGCGCAGATGATGGCGGCAGTGGAGTAGGTGTCTTATTAGAAATCGCTAGACTCTTAGGCCAAAATGGAATTGACATCGGTATAGATATTATCCTCTTCGACGCCGAAGACAATGGCAACAGCAAAAATACCGCCACCACCAGAGAAGAACAAGAACGCAGCAACGAAACCTGGTGTCTTGGATCACAGCACTGGGGCAAGAATCCACATACACCAGACTACAAAGCAAGGTATGGGATCTTATTAGATATGGTCGGCGCTAAGGGCGCCATTTTTCCTATCGAAGGATATAGTGCATCTACCCCTGCAGGAGGCGCTGTCGTAGATAAAGTTTGGGGCCTTGCTAAGACCATGGGCTTCGCTAATTATTTCGTCCCTAAACAAGGAGGTACTATTACGGATGATCACTTCTTCGTGATGAAGCACCGCAAGTTTCCCATGGTCGACATCATCAATCTATCCAATGGTTCCGCTAATTCTACCTTCGGGTCGCATTGGCATACCCATGATGACAACCTCGAGGTCATTGACAAACGCGTACTCAAAGCGGTTGGGAGAGTCGTCACTGCAGCTATCTATAGAGAGAACAATGGGACTTTGAATTAATTATGGATTATGAGTTATGAATGAAAAAACTTTTCGCTGCTTTTTATTTTTTATTTGGGGCTGCCTGCTTGTAGGCTGGCCCATCATCTGCCAACGCTTCTACAAGCAGACCGAGCTATCCGAGGGTCCGCGTTCGCTCCCGTCCCGATGAAAAAATCGGGACTGCCCAGCAGAGCTGGTCACCTCTCCTATCTCTCATCCAAGTTAATTGAAGTAAATGTAAAACTGAAAAACACTAAATGTAAAATGTAAAAGGAAGTGTGATTCTTAACAGGTGTTTTATTAATGTATCCTTCTTTTACATTTTACGGTTTGATATTTTACATTTTGCGGTTTCTCATCCTTACTCATGGCTGAAGCCGTAGATTTGATACACATAAGCCACCAAATAACGTCAGTTTTATCCATAAAATGCTTTATTTCATCGAAAAGCATGATTTTTCTTACATAATGTAAAACAAACTTGTCATTTAGACAGTTATGCTTTACATTAGTATAAACAAAATCAAAATGTCATGAAATCAAAGTATTTAATTCCCAACAAGTACAAGAAAATTGGATGGATCGTGCTCATCCCCTCAGCAGTTATCGGGCTGATTACATTTTATAGTGAATACCAACCCGATATTCTAGATTTCAATTTACCAGCCCTATTTATTGATTCTGGAGATTTTCCTTTGTCAAAAGACAAAAGTAAACTCTTCGGTATGGTACAAAACAACATTCTAAATGAAATCGTTGGAGTACTCCTCATCATCAGTTCATTGGTGGTCGCATTTTCGAAAGAAAAACTCGAAGACGAATATATCGCGAATATTAGATTAGATTCTTTAGTCTGGGCGGTCTATGTCAACTATGGTATTCTCCTTCTTTCTTTTATTATCGTTTTTGACTTTTCTTTTTTCAGAGTTATGGTTTTCAATATGTTTACGCTATTGTTCTTTTTTATCATTCGGTTCAATTGGCAAATTTCTAAACTTAAAAAATCGGTTACTTATGCGGAATAGTATCAAAGTAGAGAGGGCTAAGAAAAACATAACCCAGGCGGGCTTAGCAGAATTGGCCAAAGTGAGTAGGCAAACCATCAACGCTATGGAGCTTGGAAAGTATGTCCCTTCCACCGTCTTGGCCCTCAAATTAGCGCAAATATTCGAAGTAGAAGTGAGTGAAATTTTCAACTTAGAAGAGTCGGATTGGGAGTAGGTAGTAAATATAAAACCGAAAAATTCTAAATGTAAAATGTAAAAGGAAGAGAGATTTTTACCTAGTGCTTTATCATTGTATCCTTCTTCTTTTACATTTTACGATTTTCATCCAAATCAAACAAAGGCGTGGTTCTAAATAAATTCCCCTACTTTGTGAACAATTGACAAAGTAAATTTTACAAAAAATCTAAATGCCATTTAAAGACCTTTCTCTTCATACCGCTTTGCAAGAAAATATCAAATTGCTTGGATATAAGGAACCTACTCCTATCCAGGCACAGGTTATCCCTGCCGCTATACAAGGACAAGACCTACTCGGCATCGCCAAAACGGGCTCTGGCAAAACTGCCAGTTTTGTGCTTCCGATGTTGCACCAACTCATCAATAAAGACGGTGAAAATAAAAAAACTAGGCAGCCCAAAGTTCTTGTACTTGTCCCTACCAGAGAATTGGCTATCCAAGTATCCGATGTCTTTAAATCCTTTTCTAAAAATTTACCGAAGCCTATAAAATCATTGGCAGTGCACGGAGGGGTCGCTATCAATCCACAAATGAAAAGCCTCTTCGGAACAGATATCTTAATAGCCACGCCAGGAAGATTGCTCGATCTAGAAAACTCAAATGCAGTTGACTTATCTAAGGTGGAGGTCTTGGTTTTAGATGAAGCAGATAAGATTCTCAATCTTGGTTTTCAAGAAGAGATGCAAAACATCTTGAAGCTCCTACCAGCGCAAAGACAAAATATGTTGTTCTCTGCCACCTTGAATAAAAAGCTAGAAGACATCAAAAAAGTATTGCTCAAGGAACCTGCCGTCTTTGAAGTCAAAGAACAAGCAAATAATACCGCTCTCATAAATCTTACTGGTTATTTTGTGAGTGATGAGAAGAAAGGGCCTTTGCTGAGACACTTGATTAGAGAAAAACGGATGAAGCAAGTTTTGGTATTCTCCTCCTCGCGGCAAAGAGCGGACAAGGTCGCTGCAAAATTAAATAAGAACGGAATCCAAGCCGATTCTATTCATGGCAAGAAAAGCCAATCTGAGCGTATGGACATTTTGGACAAGTTCAAAGCTAACAAGCTCCGTGTACTCGTCGCCACTGACCTCATATCCCGAGGTATCGATATCCATGAACTCCCTTTTGTGATCAATTATGAATTGCCCAGGTCGCCCAAAGATTTTGTGCATAGAGTAGGGCGTACAGGCAGAGCCGAATCTGAAGGCCTCGCCATTACCTTTGTGACCAGAGAAGAGACGCACCACCTCAAAGTGATTCTAAAGAAAATGAAACGGTATATGGATATTGAGGATACGGCGGATATGGAGTTGTAGCCATCTACGGCCAAATATAAAAATGAGAAAGGCCATCCACAAGGGACAGCCTTTCATTGCATAGCTTTATACAATTATTAGTTTCTACCTGAACGTACACCACCATCCGTATCCCAGATAGCACCTGTAATCCAAGAACTCTTATCTGATAATAAGAACATGATACTGTTTGCGATATCATTTGGCGTTCCGATTCTTCCTATTGGGTGGAATCCGTTAAATCCTTCCAAAGCTTTTTCAGCTTCGCTTTGTCCACCAAATACGCCGTGGTATACAGGTGTGTTTACTACAGCTGGAGAAACAGCATTCACTCTAATTTTGTGATCTGCTAATTCCATAGCCAAGTGTTGTGTAAGAGAGTGCAAACCTGCTTTTTGCATAGAGTACGCAGAAGAAGGCGTTGCTTTTACCGCTTGCTTTGCCCACATTGATCCTACGTTTACGATAGATCCACCACCACTATCTTTCATAGTATTGGCAGCTGCTTGCGTTAAAAAGAAAAACCCTCTGTTTAGATCCATGTAAGAATCATAATCTGCTTGAGAATGATCTAAGAAAGGCTTAGGGCCAAAGATGCCTGAAGCGTTAACCAAGTAGTCCACGTTAGACATAGCTTTAATTTCTCCGATCAAATTACTTACTTGAGCGCTGTCTGTAATATCTACTTGATGCTTCACAAGATTTGGAGCATCCGCAATTTTTTGAGGGTTTCTTCCTACGATATGCACTGTAGCGCCTTCATTAAGTAATTGTTCTGTTGTTGCTTTACCAATACCGCTAGTACCTCCAATAACGATAGCTACTTTGTTTTGAAATTCTGACATTCTATTGTTTTAGTTAATTAGACAGACAAGTCTGTCTATATGTGAATAAAAAATTTTAAATTATTTTAGAACAAATCATTTTTGCTTCTAGTATAGGCCATTCATCTTGATGCAGGTGGCTTTCTCCTACAGCGCCTTCGTACAATAAATATATCTGGCGAGCCTTAGATTCGTAAATCTTTTTAGACTTTGCTGCCAAATTTGTTTCCACTAGGTTTGATACGATTTGAAGAAATTGCTCTTTTTGGTTTTGAATTTCTTTTCGGATCTGCTTGTTGCTTTTGGGGAGTTCTCCGATTGTTTTAACACACCAACAGCCATTAAAGTTTTTTTCGAAGAAGAACTCTTGAAGAAAATCAAAGATGGCCAATATCTGCGCCTTCCCTTTTTGTTTTGCCGCACAATAAGCCTTTATATTCACTAAAAAATCATCGTTCATATGTCTCAAATAGGATATACACAATTCATCCTTTGACTTGAAATGATTGTACAGGGTGGCCTTTGCGATACCCGCCTTTTCAATGATTTCATTGATTCCTGTGGCGTTGTACCCATTCTTATAGAACAGCTGTGAAGCCGTTTTTATAATCCTTTCTTTTACGTCCTTTTTCATATGTACATACAAATATGAACCATTTTTACTAGATAGACAAGTCTGTCTAGTAAGTATTTTGATATTTTAATTTTTTTATGTCTGGTGCCTAGATATACCTCATCTGTTGAGATCGCCTAATCTATGTCTTTTTTCCGCGTGAGGCTGTTACGAAAGTCGAAGATGTATCAGGAAAGGTCATTTGTCACGATTTTCAAAAAGAAAAATCGCGCCAAATGGATTTTCTGAATCTTTATACATTGGGTTGACACCCAATGCTATAAGCTTTCACCACTCCGTGGTTTTAAATAATACATATTGATCTCGCAATAATTATATCTCTAGCCCCTAAATGAAATTATTCATTTCGTAACAGCCTCGCGTCAGGGATCGCAGTGATATGAGGTGCGATCGAAGGCTAATATAGTAAGGAGTCGTGACGGCTCCGACGGAGGTCTGAGACTAGCGGCGACTATACTATATAGCCTGAGAGGGTGCCGAGTACAAACGGAGAGCCCGCCCCAAGTATTCGCTTTTTTGGCGAATACTTGGGGGACGCCCTACTTATACTCTTATAAGTCTATCTCTAAATACACGGGACAGTGATCGGAGTGGACCACGTCGCCCAGGTGATGGCAGTCCTTGATCTTTTTGGCCAGGTTGTTAGTCACGGAATGGTAGTCGATGCGCCAGCCCTTATTATTTTTTCGCGCGCCGGCACGGTAGGACCACCAGCTGTATTCTATTTTTTCGGGATGAACACTTCTGTAGGCATCCGTAAATCCTGAATCAAACCACTTGGTCATCCATGCTCGTTCGTCTGGTAAGAAACCAGAAGATTTGCTTTTGGGGTTGTGGATATCTAATTCGGTGTGCGCTATATTATAATCACCCACTACGATAATTTTCTTGCGTGTTTTTTTTAGCTCTTCGATATAGACCATAAAGTCATCTAAAAAATCGTACTTCACTTCTTGTCTAATATCACCAGAAGTACCAGATGGAAAATAACAATTGAGTACAGTAAGTGCTCCAAAGTCCGTACGTAAGATTCGCCCCTCCATGTCGTATCGTTCTATACCACATCCTTCTATTACTTTACTTGGTTTCTTTTTGTAAAAACTAGCCACTCCACTATAGCCTTTTTTCTGCGCAGAGTGCCAAGAAGATTGATAGCCGAGCTCTTCCAGGGCTTCCAAGTCTACTTGCTCTCGCATAGCTTTCGTCTCTTGTAGACAGATCAGATCATAATCATTGGCGGCTACCCATTCTACAAATCCTTTTTTGATGGCTGCTCTGATTCCGTTTACGTTGTAGGAGATTATTTTCATGAAGAGTTTTTAATAAGTTAATAAAACGATGCGAAGCTACAAATCCTTTTATGTATTAGGTAATTGGTTATAAAAAAGATAGCTATGTGTGGATAGCTTCTTAAGATACACGATTATTTTTATTGTAGCCCATTGGTTTTATTCAATTAAATCTTTCCTTCGAGTCATTTAATTTCCAAATATTGTCTTTCAGATTAAATTGTTTAAACATTTGTTTGGCTTCTTCGATTGTCCATTTAGGACTTAAATGGTTTCCGTACCATCTTTTTGAGAAGTTCCAAAT
>CAYZUW010000221.1:0-7229 GCA_964481325.1 uncultured Saprospiraceae bacterium | reverse complement strand
AGATATTATTGACACTAGCGGAAAGCGAATCAAGTCTTTAATAGATCAGGAAGGCGTGCTTCCTGGAAAGTACAAGCTCAAAGTAACCAAAATTTCTATTCCTAGTGGTGTCTATTTTGTGCGGTTGCTTATTGCCGATAAGATTATCTCTGAGCGGATTGTCATTCAATAGATCTTTTCGTAAGATATTTCATATTTTTTATATATCACTTATTTTAAGCTTTATTGTACCATTCTTCTTGACACAACAAAGTGAAGGTGCGGGATTCAAAATTTATTACTTTTGCGTGAGGGATCGATAGGGCGGCTCTTTTTCAGAGCCGGTCCCGATTTCTTTCAATCGGGACGGAAGCCGAACGGCGTACCCCGACAGAGCCCGACCCCTGCGTGGGGATTCGGAGCAGGCAGGGGTCACGCCCAAGAAAAAATCTAAATAGAAATAATTCTTATCGAAGCAGTATGAAATTAAGCATTCAAGAAATTGCTAAAGTTTTAAAAATTAAAACGCCTGAAAAGAGGCATACGATTCGACACGTTTCTATAGATAGTCGCCAAATAGTTCATGCTAAGCAAACATTGTTTTTTGCACTAACAGGTAGGTATACGGATGGGCATAACTTCATAGCAACATTATATAAAAAGGGAGTACGTAATTTTGTAGTACATAAAATATGTACGAATCAAAAATTTGCACAGGCCAACTTTTTGGTAGTTAAAAATACAGTACAGGCTTTGCAGTCTTTAGCGATGTTTTATAGAAGTAGCTTGGACGCTTATGTGATAACGGTGACTGGCAGCAATGGGAAAACGGTAGTCAAAGAATGGTTGGCCAGCTTGCTGGGTCAAATCGCTCCAACGGCGAAAAGTCCTAAATCATTCAATTCTCAAATTGGGGTACCTATGTCTATCTTCCAAATTAAGCCCTCAGACAAGTATGCTATATTGGAAGCGGGTATTTCGAAGCCAGGCGAGATGCAAAAACTGCAAAAAATAATCAAAGCAGATCTAGGCATTCTTACCAATATTGGCTCTGCTCATGATGAGGGCTTTCCTAATAGACAAACTAAAGCAAGCGAAAAACTTAAACTCTTTACAGGTGTAAAAGGGATCGTTTATAATATAGATCAAAAATGGTCTCGACAGGAAACACTTTCTAAAAAAGTGAATCGCTATACCTGGAGTTCGAAAAAAAGAGGTTTTATCTCTAATGTGAAATTTGAAAAGCAAGCATTAAAGACGATCATTCGATTTGAATGCAATGGTCAGCCATACGATTTTGAAGTGGGCTTTACGGATGATGCTTCTCTTGAAAATAGTATGCAGTGTATAACTGCTGCCATGGCACTCGAAATTTCTGCTCGGAAAATTCAGAATGGGCTGGATCAACTATATGCAGTAGAAATGCGATTGCAAATGCTTGATGGCGAAAATCAATGCACTGTAATCAATGATGCCTACACGGCCGATATTGAATCCCTCATAGCGGGTCTCCACTTTCAAGAACGCCAACATGCGGAAAAGCAAAAGACGGTTATCCTCTCTGATTTTCTACAAACAGGCAAGGGCTCCAAAAAACTATATGCCCAAATTGCTGATTTGCTAAGTGAGAATAATGTCAAAAAAGTTATTGGAATCGGTAAAGAGGTTTTAATACTACAAAATATGCTGGCTGCTTATACAGAACGTTATTTTTTTGAAAGTACTGAAGCCTATCTTAGGCATTTGGAAAGCGACAAACATATCAATGAAATCATTTTGGTAAAAGGCGCCCGTCGTTTTCAATTTGAAAAAATAATCGAACAGCTAGAGAAGCATATGCATGAGGCGAGTCTACAAGTAGACCTGGGGGCCATCACCCACAACGTGCAGTACTTCAAAAATAAATTGAAGAAAAAAACAAAGCTGCTCGCCATGATAAAAGCCTCTGGATATGGTAGTGGCGCCATCCAAATAGCTGGATTGCTGGAAAGGTCGGATGTGGATTATTTTGGAGTTGCCTATGTGGATGAGGGCATAGCCTTACGCAAAAAAGGAATCACAAAACCCATAATGGTATTAAATACGCATTCCGCATCCTTTAAAGCTTTGCTAAATTATTCTTTGGAGCCTGAGATTTTTTCAATGCATCAACTAGATGAGCTCATTGCCTTTTTACCCGCACATCAGCAGATAAAAATACATTTGAAGATCGATACGGGTATGCATCGTCTTGGATTTGTGCAGGAGGAGTGGTCGGTACTCTGTGAAAGACTCGTACAATCTACCAAACAAATCAAAGTGCAAAGTATATTCACCCATCTGGCGGCTAGTGATACTATGAATGAAGACGCGTTTAGCCATAGCCAAATGGAGGAATTTAATCTGGCCTATAAGTACATCACCAAACGTATAAAATACAATTGTGATCGCCACGCGCTGAACACCTCTGGAATTCTACGATTTCCACAATACCAGTATGAAATGGTACGTTTGGGCATTGGATTATACGGAATAGACCCCACGTCCGAAAAAGAGGCTGAATTGCAAGAAGTTATGACTTTTAGCGCTTCTGTATCTCAAATAAAGCACCTGGAAACTGGAGACACTATTGGATATAATAGAAGCGGAAAAGTGAAAAAGGATAAGAAAATAGCCATTATAAACGTTGGCTACGCAGATGGCCTACTGAGAAAAGCAGGTAATGGTCGCTTTAAAGTCCTTATAAATGGTAAACTAGCGCCTACTATCGGGAATATATGTATGGATATGAGTATGATAGACATAAGTAAAATCGGTAATGTAGCGTTAAATGATGAAGTAGTTATCTTTGGAAAAAACCATTCTATTCAGCATTTATGCAAGGCATTAGACACAATACCGTATGAGGTATTCACGGGAGTGTCAGAAAGAATAAAACGGGTTTACAACCAGGAATAAAATTGCTATTTTTGAGGAAGCAATAAAGCTTTTAGCCCTAAAATAGCTAAATTGAACAAAGACAAATATCAATTAAATATGAAATTTTTAAGCTACATTATTTTCTTTTTTGCTGCCGTACAGTTGATGGCTCAGGCAGATAATGATGTATTGTTCACCGTTGAGGATTCGCCAGTCTATGTAGGCGAATTTAAGTACATATATGAAAAGACGAACCAAGGGGATGCCAACTACTCTAGAGAGTCTTTGGAAGAATACCTAGAGTTGTACAAAAAATTCAAACTGAAGGTACAACGAGCAAAGGATATACAGCTAGATACTATCAGCTCTTTGAAGAGAGAACTAGAAGGATATCGTAAGCAATTGGCCAATTCTTATCTTATAGATAAAGAAGTAACCGAAAGGTTAATGAAGCAAGCCTATGAACGTGGAAAAACGGACGTGGATATAAGCCACATAATGGTACAACTGCCAAAGGATGCTACGCCACAGGACACTTTGGCTAAGTTCAACAAAATTATGGGCATTTGGAATCAACTAGAAGGAGGAAAAAGCTTTGACGAATTGATTGGAATCTCAGAAGATAAAGCTTCAAAAGAAAAAGGAGGGCGAATTGGATTCATTACTGCTATGCTTCCAAATGGGTTTTACAATATGGAGACAGCAGCATACACGACACCTGTAAATGGATACTCTAAGCCATTTCGTACAAGAGTAGGATATCATATCTTAAGGAACAATGGTACACGAGAAGCTAGAGGTCAAATGGAAGCTGCTCACATTTTGTTAAGAACACCAAAATCTCCTGCACCAGGACTTCCTGACCCAAAAAAGGTTATAGACGGTATCTATGAGGAACTAAAAGCAGGTGCTTCCTGGGAAAAAACGGTACAAAAGTCTGATGATAAATCTAACCTTGAGAATGGTGGTTCCTTGGGTAAATTCGGGATAGGTAGATTTGCACCAGAATTTGAAGATGCCGTATTTGCACTTGCTGAAGACGGAGATTTCTCGAAGCCAGTCCAATCTCAGGCAGGATGGCATATCGTCAAGAGAATTAAAAAATATCCGCAGCTTTCTTATAAAGAAGAGAAAGGAAAACTTCAAAATAAAATCAAAAAAGATTCTCGTTATCAATTCGCTCAAGAAGCGATGTTGAACCGTATAAAAAAAGAAAATAACTTCAAAGAGTACCGAGTTGTGACGGACAGGTTTAGAAACAGCTTGAGCGATGAATTCACCACTTACAAGTGGAAATCTAATCCAAAGCCTGTAAACAAAGTAATATTTGAAATTGGAGAAGACAATTTCATTTTAGCCGAGTTAGAAGAATTTTTAGAGCAGTCTAGTAGAAAGCGTCAGCGTATAGGTAGAAACGGAGAGGTGAAAGCTACTTTTGATCAGCTCTATGATGACTATGTCAAAATGAAAACATTGGAGTACGAGGAAAAACAATTGGAGAAAAAATTTCCTGAGTTTAGATATCTAATGCGTGAATATCAAGAAGGGATATTGCTTTTCGAAGCGACTAAGACAGAGATATGGGATAGAGCTTCTAAAGATAGTGCAGGGTTAGCTGTATACTATGAAAAAATAAAAGATAGGCAAAAATACCAATGGAAAGAGCGCGTTGAGGTTTCCTACTACAGTGTCAAGGCAGAGTCTAAAGATCAAATAAATAGTATCCGCAAAATGGCTGCTAAAAAATCGACTACTGATGTTTTGGAAAAATACAATAAAGGTGATAACAAAGCTATAACTGTCAGAAGAGATGTATTCGAAAAAGGGAGAAATAGAACTATTGATGCTCTAAAATGGAATCCAGGTACTTTATCTGAAGTAGAAATCAATAAGCAAAATAATTCAATGAATTTTCTAAAAATTGAAAAGATAATACCTGTGACGGGAAAATCTTTACAGGAAGCAAGGGGCTATGCCGTAGCACAGTACCAAGACCATCTAGAAAGTGAGTGGTTAAAAAATCTTGCTGATTCATACAAAATTGTAGTCAATCAAAATATTTTTGATCAGATGATAAAGTAAGTATGACTAAATTTTGGATAGCGCTCTTAATCTTTTTTAGTTTATCTCTCGTTATAGGTTGTCATCCGAATGAAATTCGAAAAGGGGGACCTCAATCGAAGGTACTCGCTCAAGTTTTCAACAAACAGTTATTTGATACTGATTTGGATGGCATTCTTCCAGAGGGCTATAAACGTGAAGATAGCATCATGATATATAATGCTTTTATTGAAAACTGGCTAAGAGACGCTGTTTTAATGCATGAAGCAGAGCAAAAAATATCCCAAAATCTGGGCATCGATAAGTTGGTCAAGGATTATAGATCTACGCTGATTTTGCACAATTACGAAGAAGTCATCGTGGAGACCCAATTAGACTCTACCATCTCTGAGCTCGAGCTCAACCAATTTTACGAGGCCAACAAGGACAACTATCAATTAAAGGACCCGCTGGCTAGAATTTGGTTTATGAAAGTCCCAATAAATGCTACAGAATTAACGCAACTGGATCTGTGGTGGCAAAGCGAAGACCTTAATGATCGCTTACAACTTATCGAATATTGTAATACCTATGCTGAGATTTATCATTTAGACAAGGAAAAATACCATGAAATAGCAAGAATAAAACGACATATACCAACCAAATTGACTCCTTTAGGCACTTTTACTCAGAAAGGAGCGAATATTAGTGCATCAGATGAACAATACAAATACTATCTTCGCGTGTTTGAAATCATTCAAAAGAATGAGGCTCCGCCGAAAGAATATATAGAGGAGAAGGCTAAGCAGGTTATTTTGCAAAAAAGAAAATCTAAACTATTGAAGGAGCACAAAGAGAATTTGTACGAAAAAGAAATAAATAACGTAAAAGTTTTTACCCAATGAAATATTTTATCACAGGTCTTTTATTCATTTTGCCATTAATCATTTTTGGGCAGCGTGAAAAAATTGACGATATCATCGCTCAAGTAGGAGAAGAAATCGTTTTGCTATCCGAAATCGAAGAGCAATTTGCCCTAGCGGTAGCCCAACAAGGTACTGCGATACCTGCGGAAGCCAAGTGCTCCATTATCGACCAATTACTATCTCAAAAGCTAATCTTGAATCAAGCGGCCTTAGATAGTATTGTGGTGGCAGAAGAAGAAATAGAAACCCAACTCAATGCTCGTATTGACAGGATCCTAGGCTTCATGCAAGGAGACGTAGCTCAGTTTGAAGCTTATTATGGTAAATCTGTTAATGAGGTTAAGTCAGATTTTAGACAAGACCTTAGAGCTCAAATCACTACTGAGCGCATGCAGTCTATTATACTTGGAGAAGTCAATATTACTCCAGCGGAGGTGAAAGACTTTTTTAGTAAGATACCCGTAGATAGTTTGCCCTATTTCAACTCTGAAGTTGAATTGGGAGAGATTATATATAAACCTAAGGTCAACTCTGAAGAGAGATTAATGGCTATGGAAAAAGCTCAAGAAATACGAAATCGTATAGTAGAAGGTGGCGAGGATTTTGCAGAACTCGCGAGCACCTATTCTGATGATAAAGGCTCTGCTAAACTTGGAGGTGAACTTGGTTGGGCGAAGAGAAATACTTTTGTTCCTGAATTTGAGGCTGCAGCCTACACGCTTGAAAATGGTGAAATTTCAGAATTGGTAGAGACTGACTTTGGCTTCCATATCATTCAATTGATAGAGCGGAGAGGTAATAGTGTCAAAGTGAGACACGTTCTGATTAGTCCAAAAATTACAGAAGCAGATTTAGACTTAGCTTATACTAAGGTTGAAGAATTTCGAAATCAAATCGCTGTAGATAGTATTACATTTAGTCGTGCTGTTAAGCGCTATGGTGATGAAAACCAACAAAGCTACAACAATGATGGTATCATGGTAAATCCTGCAACTGGTAATGGATTTTTTGAAATTGGAGATTTGGAGCCGGATATTTATTTCGCCATTGACACTTTGGAAATAAATCAAATGACGGCACCAATGAAGTTCAATGCTCCATCTGGAGAAACTTTGTACCGTTTGGTTTTACTAAAAAGTAGAACAAAGCCTCATAAAGCGGATTTATCCCTAGACTACAGTCGTATCCGAAAGGCAGCACTAGAATCCAAAAAGAACATCTTTATCAACAATTGGGTGGAAGAAAAAATTGGTAGTACTTATATTGAATTTGAGGATCCTTATGGCACTTGTCAGCCCATTATAGAAAGGTGGATTCGGTGATAATCCGAGTTTTCTATCTATTAAAAAGCCTTGCTCGACGACGTCGAGCAAGGCTTTTTTGTAT
>CAYZUW010000220.1:0-7361 GCA_964481325.1 uncultured Saprospiraceae bacterium | reverse complement strand
CACCTAAGGTCGAGATTTTTTAATCTTGACCTGTTTTTTAACCGGACACTAGTGGGCGACCAAGCTCGACAAACGGAGTGCGTAAGAGGCAAAGGATCGAAATGGTATCCCGACTTTTTCGGTCGGGATAGGAATGGAGAGCCTGGTCACGGCTAGACGTAGGCTCTGCCGAAGTCTAGATCGTGATGACCCAAAATAATCCACCCAGTACTAAAAAATCAAGAAACCATATATCCTCCGTCAGAGTTGAAAATACCTCCTGTCGTGTAGCTGCTTGCGTCAGAGGCAAGGAAGAGTGCTAAGCCCACCATCTCATCTGTTGTAGCCATTCTAGATATTGGAAGGCGGTCTGTGAAGGCTTCGAGCAGGGCGGAGTTTTTCCAGATGCCAGCGCTGAGTTTTGTTTTTACGAGACCTGGACAAATGGAGTTGGAGCGGATGTTGTCTGTGCCCCATTCTGCCGCTTGGCTTTTGGTTAGCATATTGACGGCTGCCTTGGTCATGCTGTATACGCCGAGACCTGGGCTTGGCTTGAGTCCCTCGACGCTACTGATATTGATGATGGATCCTCCTCCGCGCTTTCGCATGTGTACTGCACAGAGATTGGATAAAGTAAAAATAGACTTGACGTTGACGGCTATCATTTTGTCAAAAAGCGTGGACTCCATCTGGTCAATGGGGCCAAACATTGGGTTGGTGGCCGCAGAGTTCACCAAGATATCTACGCCTCCATACAGTTCTACTGTTTTTTCTACCAGGTTATTCATCTGGGCTTCATCGCTGACATTGCATTCGATGCCAAGAATCTCGATGCCTTGTGCTTTGAGCTCTTGGGCATAAGCGTCAAGGGCTTCTTGCTTGCGGCTACAAATGACCACTTTGGCGCCTTGTTCGGCAAGTCCCTTGGCGATAGCGGCGCCTATGCCCTTGGATGCGCCAGTGACGATGGCTACTTTGCCTTGGAGATCAAATTTATCTAGGAATTTTGACATGCTGTGAAATTTATTTTGTGTGCAAATTAAGCCGTTTTTTGGCTTTTTTACGGTAAAAGGGCATAATATAGAAAGGAAACAAGATAAGTATGGTCTTGTAGCCATCATAGGGTGTATATGATAGCAATTTTCTAGTGTATATCTCTAACTTTGCAAGCCCTTCCGGTGTTAGAATATGTTTAGGCATATATCGAGTTGAAAACCTACTGTACTAGACAATTATTTAAAATATTATAGACTTGAAAAATTACTCATTTTACGTATTGAGCATCTTGCTTGTTTTCTTTGGTTTTGACCTGCAATCACAACAACAAGGGGGGAGACCTGGCGGACCTAATCCACCTATGATCATAAAGGGGAAAGTGGTCGATGATCAATCTGGACAGGGTTTAGAATTTGCGACTATCTCCCTGTTTTCTCAAAAAGACAGTAGTATAGTATCTGGCGGCATTACGGAATTGGACGGTAGTTTTGAGATAGAAACTAAGCCAGGGCGGTATTATGCGGTCGTAGAGTTTATATCCTTCACGTCTAAGACGGTCAATGACATCATGATGAGCCCTAAAAATGGAGCCATGGATCTTGGGGAGATTGGCTTGGCTGCCGATGCAGAAGTATTGGACGAGATAGAGGTGGTTGCAGAAAAAAGTACGACTCAGTTCACGCTAGACAAAAAAGTATTTAACGTCGGTAAAGATTTGGCGCGCGCTGGTGGTACGGCAATTGATGTCTTGGAAAATGTGCCTTCATTGACGGTAGATATAGACGGAGGGGTGAGTTTGAGAGGAAGTGAAGGCGTGAGAATTTTGGTGGATGGAAAGCCCTCAGGCTTGGTCGGTCTAGGAGATGCTAGTGGATTGCGTTCCTTTCCAGCCAATCTGATCGATAGAATAGAAATTATAACCAATCCATCTGCTAGATATGAAGCAGAGGGCCAAGCAGGGATCATCAATATCATTCTCAAAAAAGATAAGAAGAAAGGCTTCAACGGTTCTGTAGATATTACGGGAGGTCATCCGCGAGTCATTGGCGCATCTGTGAATCTAAATTATCGTCAAGAAAAATTCAATTGGTTTTTGAATTATGGAATCAATGATAGACAAAACCCTGGTTTTGGTGAGACAAGATCAGATCTAAGAACTATAGCTTTACTAGATTCAATAGAGACCCCTGTGGATATATTTTCTGATCAGCGTAGAGACCACATTCGTGGAGGGCTGAACAATAGTATCCGCTTTGGTACAGATTATTATTTTACAGATAATGATATTCTGACTGCCGCTTTTAATCTTCGTATCGGTGATGAAGAAAATGAAGTGGATCTGGTCTATAGAGATCGTACTGAACTTGTAAGTACAGGAGAAGTCATTAGTTCCGGTGTTACCAATAGATTTGATGATGAGAGAGAAGACGAGGACAAGTTAGAATTTTCTATCAACTACACTAAGAAGTTGGGTAAAGAACATAAGTGGGTTACTGACTTTAGATTTCAAGATAATAATGAAGTGGAATCTTCTGCTTTGTCAGAATCGTTTTTTGATATCAATGAGATGCCATTAGGTCAGCCAGATTTATTGCAGCGCTCGAACAATGACGAAGGAGAACGTCTGTATCTATTGCAGTCGGATTACACTTGGCCCTTAGATAAGAAAACGAAATTGGAATTGGGGGTTAGAGCCTCTATAAGAGAAATACAAAATGACTACCTGGTAGAAGAATTTACCGATAATTCGATATGGGTATCACTTCCTGGCCTATCTAATAATTTCACCTATAATGAACAAATTTATGCGACTTATTTAACCTTCGGCAAAGAGATCAATAAATTTTCTTACCAAGTAGGACTGAGAGCGGAATACACGGATATCAATACGGAATTGGAAGAAACGAATGAGCAAAATCCAAGATCGTATGCTAGTCTATTTCCTTCTGCGCATGTAAACTATCAGTTTACGGAGAAGATTCAAGGGCAGTTGAGTTATAGTAGGAGGGTAAGAAGGCCAAGATTTTGGGATTTGAACCCATTCTTTAGTTTTTCGGATGCCCGAAATTTCTTTAGTGGAAATCCCGATTTGGATCCAGAGTTTACAAATGCTTATGAGGCATCTGTCGTAGGATATTTGGAGAACGGTTCCATCTCCTCTTCTTTGTACTATCGTCGCAGCACTGATGTGATTAGGCGAACAACCGAAGCAGTAGAAGGCGAAGATGGTGATATTCTTACTGTTCGTAGACCTGAAAACTTAGATACTCGAGATGATATCGGTCTAGAGATATCTGGAAATTATAGACTCACGAAAGTAAATTTAAACGCCAACTTGAATTTCTTTAGATCTATTATTAATGATGAAAGTATCGGAGATAGTGATAATTATAGTTGGTTTGGTAGAATGAGCGCCAATATGAAGATTTCCAAAACGATGGATGCTCAATTGAGCTTTAACTATCGTGGCGCGGAGCAGAATCCTCAAGGAAGCCGAGAGGCTATTGCTTTTATGGATTTAGGCTGGAGCAAGGATGTGCTTAAAAATAAAGCCACCATCACGTTGTCTGTACGGGATCTATTTAATAGCAGAAAGCGAAGGTCTACTACAGTATTAGACAACTTTGTTTCTGAAAGTGAATTTCAATGGAGAAGTAGAGTATTTCAGGCTACATTGAACTACCGTATCAACCAGCAAAAGAAGAGAGGTGGTAGAAGAGGTGGAAATGGTGGTCAAGGCGGCGGTGGAGAGTTTTAATGCAGAGAAAGACCTCAATATGACAACTTGCTAGCACTTTGATAATGCAAAACTTCTTATTTTTATGATTATGGAGTATTTTGCTATCCTTATTTTTCTTTCTGAAGGTTTTTGATTTCTCCAAAGTCAAACTTAATTCTTGAGAAAGTAATAGGATTCCTAGCTCTTTTTTCTTCCTACTTCGAAAATTGCTAATACCAAGGAAGGGCATAAGCACTAATAAAAATGAAATAATAGAAATATGAAATTGAAAACCTTACTATTCAATCTTTTCTTCTTACTCGGTGCCACAGGCTTATGGGCACAAGTCAATACAGTTGGCCTTTTAAGTTACGATGAAGATAGAGCCTATGATGGGTTTAATCTGATTTACCCAAGTCGTCAACCCACTACCTTTTTATTGAACAACTGTGGTGAGGTGGTGCACACTTGGCCAGGTGTACCAGGCACGGTACCTGGAAACTCCGTTTACCTTTTGCCAAATGGCAATTTGGTTAGAACTGTTCGAGCTGCCAACGCAGCTGCAGACCCTATTTTTGCGGGTGGTGCGGGGGCAACAGTAGAGATTGTGAATTGGGACGATGAAGTGATTTGGGATTTTACTCAAAATGATGCGGAAGGCAGATTGCATCACGATATCGCACTCAAGGACAATGGCAATATCTTGATGGTCGTCTGGGATGCGATGACGGAGGAAGAAGCTATACAGGCGGGTAGAAATCCTGATTTGATAGCGCAAGGAGCTGTATGGCCAGATAAGATTATAGAAGTGAATATGGACAAAGAAATTGTGTGGGAGTGGAGAGCGCAGGATCATTTGGTTCAAGACTTCGATAGCACCAAGGATAATTTTGGAGTAGTGGGTGATGAACCAGGTAAGATAGATTTTAATTATGACACAAATAATGGGAGCGCCGATTGGATGCACGTCAATGCATTAGACTATAATGAAGAGCGGGCACAAATATTAGTAAGCGTTCCGCAATTTGATGAAGTCTGGATAATAGATAATACCACGACTACAGAAGAAGCAGCAGGCACCTTTGGTGGTCGGGCGAATGTAGGGGGAGAAATTATGTATAGATGGGGGAATGATTTTGCTTATAGGGTAGGGGAGCTCGAGGATCAAAATCTTTTCTTTCAACATGATGCACAGTGGGTAGATGATTTTTTACCTCCTTCACATCCAGACTTTGGAAAACTCTTAGTCTTCAATAATAGAATTGGTGCAGATTTTTCAGCGGTTACTTTCTTTGATCCAGCATGGGATATGTATAAGTGGCGCTATGGTAGAAATACCGATGATACTTTTGCACCAGAAGCGCCAGATAGAACCATCACGCATCCTGACCCACAGAGTGTTTTTTCTACAGGTCTTTCAGGGGTGCAGCCATTAGAGAATGGAAATATATTGATCAGCTCAGGTCGACAAGGCTATGCGTTTGAGTTGACGCCAGACAATGAAATCGTATGGGAATATGTTACCCCCATTATTGGAGGTGCGCCAGCTACGCAAGGCGATGAGCTTTCTCTGAATGATAATCTTACTTTTAGAGTGACTCGTATCCCAACAGATTATCCTGCATTTGAAGGGAGAGATTTAGAACCCATCGGATTTATAGAATTAGAACCGAATGAAGATTTTTGTGATCAGTTGACACCAGTAGCCAATGTCCAAAATATAGATTACAATTTGAACATTAGTCCAAACCCTACTTCTGGTTTCTTGACATTGGAGTATGATTATGCCATGGAGGCCAAGTTTGAAGTCTTTGATATAGTAGGTCGTTCTATGATGACATTTGAAGGCATGGGTGCGCGTAAGTATGTGGATGTGAGTCAGCTTAATCCAGGTATTTATTTTATGCAGATTAATGGTGGGGAAACGCAGAAGTTTGTGGTGGAGTAGTAGAGACTGGTGCAAGGCAATCGATGTCCAGTGGAGATTGATATGGAGAGAACTGGAGTATACTTGCAGCATCTAGTAAAATCTTTATGGCCTAAAAAAATCAATAAAAAACCGATGTGAAACGCATCGGTTTTTTATTGATTTTTTATATGATGGCAAATAAATATTATTGCTTGGCAATTCATGTTGTACCATGAAGAATGAAATTTTTATGTAAAAAATCAGCTGTAAAGAAGATGTTTAATGCTGAACATATCTAGTTAAGTTACCATTTTTATCATATTGTTTCCATTCACCTGAAAACTTTCCATTCTTCATTTCGCCAATTGAGTCTAGTTGGCCGTTATCGTGATAAATTTTCCTCAAACCTTCAGCCAAACCATTTTCATATCGAACAATTTCTCTGATTTGACCATTCTGAAAGTATATTATCCATTCGTTAATTTGCAAACCATTTTCATACAATCCAATCACAGATAATTCTCCTCCCTCATAATATTGTTTCCATTCACCAGTTCTAATACCTCTGTCAAATACTCCAATGCTTTTTAGTTGACCATTTTTATAATAAGCTTTACATTCACCTACTTCCTGATTATTTTGACATTCTACTATTTTTTCTAATTCACCTGTAAGGTAGTAGCTTCTCCATTCTCCAGACTTTTCACCTTTATCATATTTGCCTACTTCTTTTATTTGCCTTCTATCAAAATACAAGTTCCATTCACCAGTTCGTTTTCCGTTTAGATAATTTCCAAGAGTAGCTAAACTCCCATTTTTTGTCATTCTTTTCCATTCACCAGTTTCCTCCCCATTTTCATATCGACCAATAGTCTTTAGCTCGCCATTATCGTGGAAAGTTTTCCATTCACCTGTTCTCTTCCCATTTTTATATTCACCCTTTGATGACAACTTCCCATTTTTGTGAAACCTTTTCCATTCGCCAATTTCTTTAAAGTTTATATTATTACCTATTTTCTGTAGTTGGCCATTATTGTAGTATGTTTTGACTTCTGACTTCATGCCAACTCGCCATGTTGTCACTTCTTTTAATTGACCATCTTCATAATAGCTTTTTAATTCGCCTTCAAATCCGCCGTTATCAAATTTGTTATCCTCATGGCCATTTTTTTGTGCTACTAGAAAACTTGTCAAAAAAACTGATCCTAAAATAAATAATGCTTTTTTCATAATTTAATTCCAAGTTCTAATTACAGAATACATTAACAATTGACATATTAAGCTACCTAAAATTATCCCAATACTCATCCAAGGGCATTGGCGCCGCAAACTTCATTCCTCGTGTAGAGATCTCAATCTCTGCTGCATGAAGGGCCACCTTATTCTTAAAGAAACCCTTGTCCCCATACTTGATGTCTCCCAATATCGGTGACCCAGCATGCGACAACAAAGCACGGATTTGGTGAAACTTGCCCTCTGCGGGTTCTATTTGATATAAGAACAACTTTCTATCATTTCTTAGCAAAGTGTACTTGAGACCACATGCTTTAGCAGTCCGCGTCTTATGGTCAGTGACGATAGAAGATTTCGACTTTTGATCCTTACGAATGTAAGCTTTAATCTCTCCCGTCTCTTCTTCAAACGGTTTGCTCAATAGGGCCAAGTATTTCTTGTATACCCGTTGCTCCCGAAAATCTTCATTGATTTCTTTGAGCAAACTTTTTTTCTTAGCAAACATAATCACCCCAGAAGTAACTC
>CAYZUW010000219.1:0-7363 GCA_964481325.1 uncultured Saprospiraceae bacterium | reverse complement strand
CCGAGTAAGGGATAGGAGCCATTCCCGCTTTTTTGCGGGAAGTCCTCGCCTAGCCAAGCGGGCAGCCAGGACCGAAATGAACATGGAGTGGCGCAGAGCCCGGCCCCAAAAAAAAAGTTACACGTAAAAAATGTCCACGTCAGCGGGCGCAAAGCATTGCACCCCTACGCGTCTATTTTTTGAATTCATAATTTACCCCAACTCCGCAAAAGCTACGCTGGGCAGGCATTCATCATTCTTTCCCTTCGTACTTGTTTGTGAATTTTCGATACAAGGCCGACTGCTTATTATCCAAATCCACCGCACGCCCCTGTATAAACGCATGTGTAATCTTCGAAGACATCATATCCAACACATCGCCTTCACTGATAAAGAGCGTCCCATCCTTACCCGCTTCTAGCGAGCCGACACTATCTCCAATACCTGCTATCTCAGCAGGCGTCATCGTCACGGCTTTGACTGCTTGCTCATAAGGCAAACCCTGCCCTACCGCCTGACCAGCCTGGAAAGGAAGATTGCGCACCTCGTAAAAACCAGGCATAGACAGCGCAAATTTGACACCTGCATCATGTAGAATACGAGGAAGTTTGTATGGCAAATCCACATCGTTTTCGTCTCGTCTTGGTAGTCGCTGTGTATTATCAAGCACAACGCTCACATTATTTTCTTTAAGAAAATCTAGAATAAGATGACTCTCTGCTCCACCCACTATGACAGGTTCTACACCATATGACTTCATCATGTTGACCGCATGGATGATGCTCTTCGCATTGTCCGTTCTGACAAATATTTTTTTATCTCCTGAAAATACGCCCTTCAAGGTTTCAAACTTGAGGTTGGTTTCTTTTGGGGAAGACATATTCGCATAAGCCTTCGCTTGATTCATAAAGTCTTCGATTTGCGCCATCGACTTTCCGTAGTTGTCATTAGGTTTGATGGGACCGAAGTTGGGAAATGAACCTGAACGACGGTACGCTCGAGGCCAGTTGATGTGCAGCACATTGTCAGTGGCCAATACAGCATCCTCCCAGTTCCAAGCATCGAGCTGAACCATACTAGACTGACCAGTCATTACCCCTCCTTGGGGTACCACTTGCGCAGTCAAAACTCCATTGGACCGAACAGTTGGCGTCACCTTTGAATCTGTATTGTAGGCGATGATAGAACGGATACTCGGATTGAATCGTCCAATCTCTGAACCATCTCGTGTTGCTCTTACGGCTCCGATTTCTACCAAACCCAATTGTGTATTGAGCGCTACCATGCCAGGATAGATGTCTTTGCCCTTGGCCAAGATGGTTCTCCCTTCTGGTAAGGACGGTGCGCTAGCCAGAGGGCCGGCATAGGTAATCTTTCCGTTTTGGATAACGACGATGCCGTCTTCCACTACTTCTCCATTACCGATGTGCAAGGTGCCGCCAGCGATAGACAGTACTCCTTCGTGTGCTTTGGCCGGGGAGTCTTGGGCGAGGAGGAGGTGGGTGATTCCGATTAGAATTATTGTGATTATTGTATTTTTCATGTTTTTACTTTTGGAGACAAGGCGTGCCTTGTCTTTACGTTTTAGTATGTTTCGAAGTATCTTTTTATCCACTGCGTGGCCCGATACTTTTCTCTTGCGTGTTCGGAAAAGGCATGCCTTTTCTCTGCCTATTACCACCTAAGGCCTAATACCTAACACCTAGACATCAATGCATTTCATCTTCATCGTCGTCACAGTGATAATGCTTGTGTTCTTTTGCGCTCGGCCTTCTAGTTGCGCCACCGCCATTTTTGACGTCCAACATTTTCTGCACCAATCTTGCGCGCTCCTCTTTTAGCATCACTCTTTTCTTTTTGTCTTCTTCTAGATCGTAGTATTTCACACCGTCTACGAAGGTCATCTCCGCCTTAGCGTAGACGGACATGGGGTGATCTGTCCAGAGCACTACGTCTCCATCCTTACCCGCTTTCAGACTCCCTACTCTGTCGTCGATGTGCAACAGCTTTGCAGGATTAAGGGTTACAAATTTCCATGCTTCCTCTTCAGAGATATCTCCATACTTGACGGCCTTACCCGCTTCTTGATTGAGGCGACGTGCCATCTCTGCATCATCAGAGTTAAAAGCCACCAGTACACCTTGCTCGTGCATGATTTCTCCATTTTGAGGAATGGCATCTACCACCTCATACTTATACGCCCACCAGTCAGAAAAAGAAGATCCGCCAGCGCCATGCTTTGCCATCTTGTCTGCCACTTTGTATCCTTCCAAGATGTGTGTGAAGGTGTTGATCGTAAAGTCGAAGTCATCTGCCACATGCATGAGCATGTTGATTTCGCTTTGCACATAAGAGTGACAAGACACAAATCGCTTGCTGTCTAATATCTCATTGATGACCTCCATCTCTAAGTCTTTTCTGAAACTAGCTCCACCTGTTGCTTTCTGTTTTTTATAGTCCCGCGCTCTGGTGAAGTGATCTACATAGACCTGCTCTACCCCCATACGCGTATCTGGAAATCTATTATTGCTACTAGATCTCGACTTCTTTACATTTTCTCCTAGGGCAAATTTGATAAAGCCAGGAGCTCCATCAAAAAGCATCTCTTGAGGACTTGCTCCCCAGCGCAATTTGATAATCGCTGAGCGACCTCCGATAGGATTACATGACCCGTGCAACAACTGCGAAGTTGTTACCCCACCAGACAACTGACGGTAGATATTTACGTCATCACTATTTACCACATCTTCGATGGTAACCTCGGCAGTTGAGGCTTGAGTGCATTCGTTCACTCCTCTAGAGATGGCGATGTGCGAGTGCTCATCCACCACGCCACAGGTAACGTGCTTGCCAGTTGCGTCCACTTCCGTAGCACCACCTGCACTCAAGTTTTTACCCACTTGTGCTATCTTTCCATTCTTGATGAGCACATCTGCATTTTCTAGTATCCCTTCCTCTTCATTCGTCCACACGGTCGCGTTCTTGAGCAAGATATGGGCTTGCTCTGGTTTATCTGTCCAGCCGAATGGCACAAAAGGATAAGTGATATTCCCCAGTTCAGGCGCAGCCCGCTTTTTGCCCTCCATCATCTTATCCTTCATCATACCTTCCTTGGTAGTAGCGTTGCCCTTCGTTGCAGACCAGCTCGCCCAATCTCCATTGCCGAGCACTGCCTCTCCCTTCATATCTCCAACTGTCCCTGTGAGGCGAATATAATTGTCTTGACCTTCTGGCTTAAATGACATGTTGATAAGGTCCTGCCCTACTTTCATTTTTACCTTGACAGAAGTCGTATCATCTATCACCAGTTTTGCAGAGTTGTCCTCTCCAATCTCTAGGTTGTAAGCATCTCTACCCACCTTCAAGTTATAGGTGCCTCCCAATTTTGGAGCATAGATATCACTATATACATTGGCTTTTCCCATCACCCAATTCTGCATGATCTTCGTTCCCTTCTTAAAAATATTATCGCTGCATACGATAAAATTGGCTTGCATACCAGACTTCAAATCTCCTACTATGTCATCAGCATTCACCATCTTTGCAGGATTGATCGTCATCGCCATCAAAGCGTCTTTCTCGCTTAGACCATATTGCATAGCTTTTCGAATATTGCCTAGATAGTCCTTCTTACTTTTCAAACCGTCAGTAGTAAACGCAAATGGGATACCCTCCTTTGCTAAGTAGGCCGCATTCGCAGGGGCCAACTCCCAATGTTTCAAATCTTCCAAACTGACCATCTGTGCATCATATGGATCTTCCATATCATAGGCATCAGGAAAATCCAATGGAATAATCAATTGTGCACCCGCCCTTTTTAATTCTGGCATACGTTGGTACTCATCTCCCGAGCCCTTGATGATATATTTGTGACCAAAGTCCTTCGCCAACTTCAATGCCCTCAATGCCTCCAATTTATTTCCTACTGCAAAAATCTGTGGCAGACCTTGCACCTCATTCCATGCATGCAGAGACAAATCCAACTGCTCTTTATGTCCATAGCTCTCGTACCATTTTCCATCTAGGTACGTTTGCTTGATCAGCGCCTGACATCCCATCAACGATCCTGGGTAAGCTTGTGTAGAACTCCCTTTTCTGAAAGACATATGATGCGCCGTCTGTGGCTTGAGGATAAATTTATTTTCTCGCTCATTCGCTAAACTGACTAGTGTCGCTGTACCTCGTGAGATGCCATCCATCTGATGCGTAGAAACTGCTCCGAATCCGAGCTTCAATAATCCTTCTGCAGATTTACTGGAGTAGCTGACATGCTCAGCAGCATTCACTTCAGGTTTTAGCGCCTGGTTCCAACCATACGGGCCTTCCTTTCTTGATATCATTTGCTGAGGGGCACGAAAATCCCGTCTACTTCTTTCTACTTCTGGCATCCCATAGTCACTATATATGTCTACAAAAGATGGGTAGATATAATGTCCATTCATATCCACAGGCACAGCCGCATTTGCTGATCCTTTACTAGAACTCACTGTAACTATTTTGCCATCCTTGATTTCTATCGATCCATTTTGGAGCATCGAGCCATCCGCTTTTACGATGGTCGCATTATAGAGCAAGTAATGTCCATTTCGAGCATCTTTCACTCCGTTTAGAGGAAAATACTCTTGCGCTGAAAGTAAGATACTACAACAAAGCAGACACCATACTATTCCAATTTTTAAATTCATATCCAATTATGTTTGAGCTAAAAATAATGGAATATTATGGCAAAGTGACAATTTGACCAGAATTTTATTAGGCTCTGTCCCCAATACCGCTAGAAAAACCAAATTAATCTTGTTCTACTCTCTTCTAAATATATGTATTTGGGGATGACCACTGCCCTGATTCCGGCAGAGCCTTCATCAGGACGTGGTCGGGCTGTACGTTATATGGCGTGCTCGCGCGGGGAGACAAGGCATGCCTTGTCTCTACCGACCCGACCCATACGCCATGTCACTCCCATCCCTCATCTCTACGCGCCATCCGGCTTGTCGTGCTTTGTCGCCTTCGGCGAGTCGCGAATAGTTTGGTCTCAAAATCATATCGAAAAATCTATATCTTTTGTCAAATAGAACATTGAGTATACTTCCATGTACTTCAAGAAATCTAACTACATTGTGTAGGGTTATACTCGAGAATCAAATGGAATGAATAAAATTATAGGCAAGGTTTTATCAAAATTGTTTCCAACCTATGGATTACATACCCCTAATGTAGTCTTAAATTACTTTAAAAGAATAAACAAATCAGAGGGAGCAAATAAATACCTCTTTATTTTATCTCCTCCATATTGTGGCTCCACTTTACTCAATGAACTCCTATCCACTTCTCCCAGTGTATCTGTGAATAATCCGTATGGTACAAGAGAAGGTCAAACGCTTCCTTCAGTAAGAAAGATGATGTTTGACCCTGAAAAACGTTGGGATGAAAATGTGCAATTCGATTGGAATTTTATCAAGAAGGAATGGAGAAAATATTGGGATACAAATAAAGCCGTCCTTTTAGAAAAGAGTCCGCCCAACATTATTAGAGCGGCTGCCATAAATGAGGCATTTCAAAATGCCTTTTTCATTATATTTCATAGAAATCCATATGCGCATTGTGAAAGTTTAATTAGACGAAATAACTCCAGCGCCAAGGCAGCAGCTAGGTTTGCAATAATTTGCCTAGAACAACAAAAAATAAATCAGTCTCTAGCACTAAATTCAATTACTATTTCTTATGAAGGATTGACCACTACACCCAATAAGTTCAAAAAACAAATTATTGAATTTATTCCTGAAGTGAACAATATAAATTTTAACACTGAATTTGCTGCCCACAATTTCAGGGAAAAGAAGATGCAAATAGAGAATTTAAACCCCGAAAAAATCAAAAACCTAAGCCAAAACCAGTTAGATGAAATCAATGAAGTGTTCTTTGAGCACGAAGAATTGCTAAAATATTTCCATTATGATTTAATAAATCGAAGCCTAAACCAATAGCTTAAAGAGGTTTTTCTGCTATTTTCGTCTAATTTGTCGGCTTCTATTGCATGCTAATGGCTCAACAATTCTTGCTCTAATGTGTTATATTTAGACAACCAATAAAAAATCACTAAATGAGCCAATCTAATCAAAAAATCCATCCACCTGCCGTAGAATGGGTTAAAGAAAAAGACGGTAAATACATCGTAAAGTTTTCAGGTATATCTGTTCCTGTAGAAATGTCGGAATCCTACTTTAATAAAAACATTAGCGGCCCTATTGATTGATATTAGAATTTTCTATTCAATATACTATAAAAGTAATCATATATCTTAGTTCGAATAGATAAGAAATCGATAACGAAGAAACCAAAAGAAGACAGCAATAATACAATCAAAAATATACTGCCAGGTATTTATGCAGACATAGTCCTAGACTGCTGAGATAGCGTCTTAGTGATAGCGTCATAAAGTTTTTGAGGAAGGAAAGGTTTGCTGATAACATCGTTCATCCCATACTCGTCCAACTTACCTTTGACTTCTTGCATTGATGCGGTGACAGCTATAATAGGAATTTCTCTTTTTCCTGCTTCTAATAATCTTATTTCGCGAGTTGCATCTATACCATCCATGTTAGGCATTTGGATATCCATTAAGATAATATCAAAATCATTTTGCTTAACAGCTTCAACAGCTAAGCGACCATCATCAGCAATAGTGATATTTGCATTCCACTTTTTAAGAATACGGCTTATTACCATTTGATTTACCTTATTGTCTTCGGCGATAAGGATATTGGTGCCTAGTAAACAATTTTCAACACACACTTCAGAGACAGGTTGAGCTACTATGTTTATAAGTAATTTATTCGCTAAGGGCAAATCAATGTCAAAATAAAAAACACTCCCTACACCCTCAGTACTTTTTACTTTCAACTGCGAACCGAATAGAGCAACTAATTTTTTGGCAATGCCCAAACCAAGTCCAGTTCCGCCATATCTTCTCGCCGTATTTGAAGAAGCTTGTGTAAATTCTTGAAATATATCTTCTAGTTTTTCTTTAGGTATCCCAATACCTGTATCCTTAACTGCAAAATATATATTTGCCGTATTTTGATCTATACTATTTACTTTGGCAACTAGGCTGATATTTCCTTTAGAGGTAAACTTGATAGCGTTACTCATCAAGTTATTTAGTATTTGATTGAGTCTAAAGCTGTCTCCTATTACAAAGTTATTTATTTTTTCCAAGTCAAAATCTAGCTTAATATCAACCTCTGAATTATTAGCACTATCTTTAAATAATTTAAAAGTATTTTGGATAAATTCTTCTAGGGAAAATTGCTTTTTCTCGAGTTCTACCTTATTGGCTTCTATTTTCGAATAATCCAAAACCTCATTAATCAAATGTAATAAATTG
>CAYZUW010000218.1:0-7377 GCA_964481325.1 uncultured Saprospiraceae bacterium | reverse complement strand
ATATTGAGCAGGACGTATCCATAATGACCTTGTTGGAGGAGTTGAAAAGACTCAGCACTAAAAGTACTAAAGGTACTGAAGCCTCCACAGAAGCCTGTCATTATCAAGGCCTTTTTGATATCAGAACCATTGCCTGCTAATGCTTGTGCCAGAAAAAAGCCAAGGATTAAAGATGCCAAAAAGTTGGCGATCAAGGTTGCTAAGGGAAAGTTGTAGTTATATTTGGAAAGTAAATCTGAAATGCAAAATCGAGCCATGCTGCCTAATCCTCCTCCAATAAAAATCCACACATAGCTCATGACTAATGATTTTTATCTACTATTCTTTATTTGCATTTTGAGCATCTCTTTGAACTAAACCTTTTCCAGTTGTATTATTACTTCTTACCTCTATAGCACTAGGAGCTGAAGCAGGTGACAAGGTAGATTTGTTCGCAGCTATTCGCTTCTGACGCACTGCAAAAAACAACATACCTGTAAGTGAGGTAGCTAAAAATAATATCAAGGCGATTAGGTTAAACGAACCTAAGCTCTGCAAATTGAGCGCCATTACTATAAATACAGTATTGACCATAACCAATATACCAGTCGCTTTCATGTGCGTGAATCCAAAGTCAATCAACAAGTGGTGTATATGGTTTCTATCAGGACTCATAGGAGACCTTCCTCTCATCGTCCTCATAATAAAAACTCTCAATGTATCAAACAGCGGTAATATCATGATGCCTATAGCTACTGCAGGTACACTCTTTACGGCAAAGGGCCTAAGGTGACTATACTCTGACAAAGCCATAATCGACTTATTCCACTCCAAAAACTTAATCGCTAGAATAGAACAGACTATACCCAACAATAGAGAGCCTGTATCTCCCATAAAAATTTTGGCTGGAGTAACATTATATTTTAGAAATGCAATAGTAGAGCCCGCCAGCGTAAAAGCTATGATAGCTAGTTCTAATCTATCTATCATGATAAACCATGTACCAAAGGTCACCGAGATCAGTGTCCCTATACTTCCTGATAGTCCGTTGATCCCATCTATCAGATTGAAAGCATTGATAATCACAAGGATAGTAAATATGCTCAAAGCATAACTTACGAACATATTCAAATCGCCAATCCCAAATAGGCCGTACATACTGGTAATGACGACATTAGACTTGAATACCAAGATACTAGTGGCAAATATTTGGGCTATAAGTTTATAAGTAGGAGAAACAGGCACTATATCGTCTCTAGCGCCAACTAGGAATATGATTATGAATGCACATAGAATATACTGTAGATCTCCAAAAACATTAAATGGAGTCCATAATATAATAGAGAAAATAACACCTGCAAAGATGGCCACCCCACCCAAAGAAGGGGTACTTACCGTATGAGATCTGCGCTCACCAGGTTCATCACACAAGTTTTTTATCCGCGCCACCTTTATGATAGAAGGTATCGCAAAATAAGTAAGTGTGAATGCAGTAATAAAAGCAAGAATGATATCGTACACGCGTGCAATTTAGGTCATTAGCTCTTTATAACAAATAAAAAAGCCCATCTATCTATTAGACGGGCTTTTTTATATGTCGGTTTCCTTTAGAAGAAGACTTTTTATTCTTTTTCCATGATTTTCTCAAGTTTTTTGCCCCATTTTTTACCCAAAGACTCTATATCGTCTCCAAACTCCCCTATTAATGCCTCTAACTCAGCCTCATCAATATCCAATTTGAATTTATTTATCGCAGCATTGATTCCTTCCGAAAATTCACTCATATTTTCGTCCAAAAGCTTTCCAAATTCTGCTGCTTGTTCTTCAAAATTGACTTGGCCCGAGAATGTTTTTAAGTAGTAAACAGTCGTTTTCTTTGCAATACTTCTTTCTTCTCGGCTACTCATGTCGTCTTCATGAATCTTGTAGCACTCTTCTATCATATGCTTAAATTCGTCATTGTAGGTCTCCCAATCTCTATGTTTAGTGTCATAGTCGATTTTCTCTACTCTGTATACTAAGTCATCAAATTTCTCTAGAAAATCATCCTTGTCATTTCCGCAAGGATCAGAAGAGCATGATTGAAACATCATCAAGGAAGAGAAACAAAAACAAATGAATAAAATCTGATTTTTCATAATTACATATTTTATAATGGTTAAAACTATAAGGCATAATCAAATTAGGTTGTAAACAAATTATTTCACAAAATATCAGACGAGTGCTATGAAATCTTAGACTAGAAAAGGAGTAGGAAAGTTAAAATTTTGGTTGCACTACTGCACACGGGCGTGACCGCAGGTCTAAGCGATGCAACTGGAAGGCGCTAGAGACGAGGAGTGTTAGCGTTTTCCCATTGGCGATTTTTCATCGCCAATGGGAAAGTAGCGGACAATCCAGTCACGCTCATACGCAGGCCTCGCCGAAGTATGGGTCGTGGCGGCCCCATATCCAAATAACTCTAAAACTTAGAATCATCCACACTATCGAGATAAGCCTTTATAGGCTTCATCACCGTTGCAATCGTGCCCTCTGCAAAAGGAGACTCAAGATTAGCTGTCTTGACCAAATCTAAAAATGGCTTGCTCCCACCTTCCTTACACAAGCGCACATAATCTGCCCAGGCCGTTTTATGGTCATCACGATCTTTCTTCCAAAACTGGAATGCACAGACCTGTGCCAAGGTATAATCTATGTAGTAAAAAGGAGATGCGAAAATATGATTCTGTCGCTGCCACAGGCCTCCTTTCTCTAAAAATGGAATGCCTGCATTATCTCTATGAGGTAAATATTTCTTTTCTATTTCTTTCCAGGCCTCGTTTCTCCTTTTGATTCCACAATTCGGATTTTCGTAGACGAAATGTTGAAATTCATCCACTGCTACACCATAGGGCAAAAACTTAATAGCGCCCTGCAAATGTGCAAATTTGTACTTCTCCACATCCTCCTCGAAAAACAAATTCATCCACGGCCAAGTAAAAAATTCCATACTCATCGAGTGTATCTCCGCTGCTTCATAGGTAGGCCAATTGTACTCACTAAGTCCAATTTCCTTGCTCGAAAAAACCTGGAATGCATGCCCCGCCTCGTGTGTCAACACATCAATATCCCCACTAGTGCCATTGAAGTTAGAAAAAATAAACGGTGACTTATAGTTGGAAATATATGTACAATATCCACCAGTAGCTTTACCCTCTTTATTCACTAGGTCCATCAAATTGTTGTCCAGCATATAGTTGAAAAACGTACCCGTTTCTTCGGATAAGGCTTCATACATTTTCTTAGCCCGCGCTATGATCCAATCTGGGTCGCCCTTTGGTTTTGGATTACCTGACGAGAAAGAATAGTTTTCGTCATATATCCTACAGGCATCTAATCCAAGACGTTTGGCTTGCCGTGCGTACAACTCCGTAGCCACTGGTACAATATGCTCCAAAATTTGCGCGCGATAATTTGCTACATCTTCCGCATTGTAATCCGAGCGAACCATGCGATTGTATCCGAGCTTTACAAAATTTTCATAGCCCATCCCTACAGCTATCTCATGTCTCGTCTTCACGAGATCATCAAATATCACTTCCATGTCCTTAGACACGGAGGAATAAAAATTCCATTTTGCCTCTGCGGCAGCCTTCCTTGTTTCCCTATTGTCATCAGTCTCCAGGGGAACAAATCCAGACAAATTATATTTCTCGCCTCTAAATTCTATTTCTGCTCCAGCTTTAATTTTCACATAGTCGGACCGTAATTTATTTTCCTTCTTTAAATCTTCAACTACTCTGGAAGTAAACACCTTAAGACTTAACTCTGCAATTACAAATAATTGACTCCCCCATTTCGACTCTATCCCTTTTCGATAGGGAGTCGCAAGTAGAGTTTTATAAAACTGAGTCACTAAGTCTTGATATCGAGGTAGGCTCCCATCAAAATAAGCCTGCTCCTTTTCATAAAACTCGTCCTTCGTATTGATCGTATGCCGAACATGCGCTATATTATACATAGTCATGAACTGGTTACGCAAGTCACTAATCTCAGAAAACAAACGATTTGCCTCTGCGTCATTTTGAGCAACGGCAAAGTCACTCAACAGCTTTTTGAAAGTAATGCTTATTTGGTCAAGCTCTGGACGCTTATATTCAAAATCATTGAAATTCATAAATTCATCAACATTTTGCGCAAAAATAGTATTTATATTAGGAATTCCGAATCTTGGATACATTATAAGTTGTAGAGAATCAGGGGCCTACCCTGAGGAGAACCGCCCCCCGCAACAAGCTATACTGTTCTCCTCAAGGTCGCTACGTTCTCAGGCTACGCTATCCGCTACGGTCCTGAAGAAAAAATCGGGACTCCCCCTTCACATCGCTAGTCCAAAAAAGATAAAATTCGAATTTCAGAAAATAAAATACGAAATAGTTCGTAATTAACTTGGAAGTACGAATCAGTTCGTATATATTTGAAGTACGAAACGAATCGTATTAAATACAAATCATGGGAGACAAGAAAATAAAACCTACTGAATCAGAAATCGAGGTGCTCAATATACTTTGGGAACATGGTCCTCAAAGTGTACGCTTCGTAAACGAAAAGCTCAATACCCAACGCGAAGTGGGCTATACTACTAGCCTGAAAATCATGCAGCTCATGGTAGAAAAGGGCTTATTAGCCAGAGACACTTCTTCGAGAACACATATCTACAAAGCGATTGTGAATGAGCAGAAAACGCAAGGACAACTACTCAAAAAGTTTGTCGACACCGCGTTTAGAGGCTCATCTATGAAAATGGTCATGCAAGCCTTAGGTAATCACAAACCCTCACAAGAAGAATTAGATGAGATAAAAGAATTGATTAAAAAAATAGAAAACAAATAAGCATGGAATTTACCTTATTTTCATATTCATCAGAATTGATGCATGCCTTGAGTTGGACGTTATTGCACTCCTTATGGCAAGGATTTATTTTAGCGGCCATACTACTCAGCATTATTAGATTTGGCAAAAAGCGTAGTGCCCAACTAAAATATCTATGCGCAGTATCAAGCCTCTTTCTTTTGCTTGTCGGGAGTATAATTACTTTCTATATCTATCTAGAACTACCAAATCCAAATGAAGCCAGTGCTATCCCTAATTTTGCAAGTTTGGACTATACCATTGCATTGAATTCCTCAGAATATATGTCATGGAATTCAATAGTCAGTAATTTTGTTACAGACAATAGTCGTCTTATAAGTCTATCCTGGTTCATCGGGCTATCCTTTTTTACCCTAAGAATAATATTTGGAATACTTCAAATACAAAGACTTGAGAGAAGTAAACTTGAACTTCCTAAATACTGGAATGACAAGTTGGATACTCTAAAAAGTAAACTTGGTTATAACAAAAACATTCAACTAGGAGAATCCACTAAAGTATCTAGTCCACTCACCTTTGGTTTTTTCAAACCTGTGTTACTATTCCCAATCGGAATGGTCAATCAGCTCAACGTAGAGCAAGTTGAGGCTATCATGGCACACGAATTGGCGCACATCATACGTAAAGATTATCTAATCAATTTGATTCAAAATTTTGTCGAAAGCATCTACTACTTCAACCCATCCGTATGGCTTATCTCTACTATAATAAAAAATCAAAGAGAGCATTGTTGTGACGACATAGCCATAGAGCTGACAGGTAATAGTATGCACTATGTCAAGGCACTAGTCGCTATAGAAGAAGCAAAGAACAGCCCTACGAGCATCCTAGCTATGAGCCTTTCTAATGACAAGAAAACTTTACTCAATAGAATAAAAAGAATTTTAAAGCAACCTCAAAATAACGAAAATATGAAAGAGAAACTATTAATGTGTGGTATGTTATTCATCAGTGTGTTATTCTTTTCTGTGCAATCAAGCTTAAAAGAAAATGTAGCAAATCAAAAAAGTACTACTCCTGACATTTCAGTGGAAGCCCAACATAAAAAAGAAAGTCTATCAATTGAAGACACTGTAAACTTACCATCTGTGCAATCTAATGCTACAAAAGCGGAGATTAAAAACACAGCGGAGTGGACAGAAGATTTTTCAGAACCAGATACCCAAACTCCCATTGCGGAAATACCCAATCCTCTTCTTTTGCCAAAGATAACTATAACGGAGACAGGAGCTTTTATTCATAAAGGGACAATAGTAGACAAAGATGAGCAGCTTAAAGAATTGTTAAAATCGATGAAAGGTAAAAAAATAACAATAGCTGTACATCATAATGCACCAATTGAAAATGTAGTCCGCCTCATGGACCTATCTATGCGGTATAAGGTAGAAGTATTTCTTGGTGATAAAGATTTTTCTGCAGGTCCCGTAAGGTCAGGATATCTTAGCAAATCAAATACTCCTTGGGAAGGAATTATGCATGCTTTGAATCAAAATAATTTTGAAGCAGTCGATATTGAACATTTGGAATTATGGACATTGAGTCCATTTTTAGAATATAAAAACATATCTGAGGATATACTTCGAGATTCTCGTCTAGCATTGGAGAACAGGCTACCTAACCTAGCAAAGGAGCCAACAAAAGATACTGGAAAAATGGTTAGACAAAACATGAATCAAAACAACGCTCAAATGGCATCTCAAAAAGAAAAGTTAAGTTTGGCTAGGACGGACTCCATTGATTTAAACGGATTCGTGTTGTCAGCTGATACTATGGTTGTAAAGAAAATAAACAATAAAGATCATTGGACCTTAAAGGGAGATGTATCAGTCAATTATAAAGGACTAGAAGGAGAACCCTACAATATAATGGGACTAGAAAATATAAAAAACAAAGAGCAGTTAAAAGTAGTAGCGGAAATCTTATCCTCCAGTCATAGTATCCATAGTGAGCAAGATGTAGTTGAGAAAGACACCTTAAGAAACAATGATGAAATAATAAATGAGGCGCTAATAAATAGAAAGGCATTAGAAAAAAGGGTGAAAGAACATAGAAAAGAGATTAATGAAATAATGAAAAAAGGTAGGCAAGCTGTCAGAAAAAGCATGAAGCAACACAGAGCTCGCATGAAATCTCATAAAAAAGATTTAGGGTTTAACCAAACAGATACTATACCATCTAATTATGCAGATATGCTTCTACGCATACAAGACTCTCTTGCATTGCAGTTCTTGATTGGCAAGTCCGCTTTAGGTTTAGAAATACAGGATAAAATAAAACTCAAAAGTGATTTGATAAAAGAGTATTCGAAAGAAATGAGTGACCTTGCTCTTGAATTACAAAAGGAAATCCAAATAGAAGTCGAAGATGCCTTAGAATTACAAGAAGACTTTGAGAACGATTTGAAAATAGAGCTTGAAGAAAAAATGGAAGACTTACATTTCGAGCTGCAAGAGTTTTTAGGAGATTATAATTTAGGCAGCCGAGACA
>CAYZUW010000217.1:0-7401 GCA_964481325.1 uncultured Saprospiraceae bacterium | reverse complement strand
GTCCAGAACCGAGCGGTCGATATGTCTGTGAGTCTAGGATATACAAAATGATGGACCACGAATACGACTTGATGGAAAATCGTTTGCAAAATGAACGACCTGATACCAAATTTTTTGTTTTTGCAGATACCATAGCGGCCCTCAATTTTCATAGAACGATAAAAGGAGATGGTTGGATAGGACTGCGATTTCAGTTAGACCCTAGAGGGCAAACAAATGATATAGTTCTGCATGTAAAAATGTTGGATAATGATACGCTGCTGCAACAACAGGCGGTAGGCATCTTAGGCACGAACTTGATTTATGCTTGTTACAAATATGCCGATAATCCAGAATTGCTAGTGCAGAGTTTGATGGATAGTCTGAAAGGACGTATCGCCATTGATATGATTCGTCTATCGGGACCGGATTTTCCAGACTTGGACAATCGCTGGTTGAGTCTACTACTTGTAAAACATGGCCTCTCGGATGTAGCTATGTTTGATAGTAATAAAAAGAATCTGCATGCTTCTGAATTTCTTTACAGAAAATCTGTAATGGTTGTACGAGGTAGTTTTAGGCCACCGACGCTAGTCAACCAAGATATGATTAGTAAATGTTGGGAGCAGTTTAGAAACGAAGATGCTGTAGACCCTAAAAAAGCCTACCTACTAGCAGAAATCACCTTAGATAATCTGCGCAATAGCAATGAAGAAATAGATGTCAAAGATTTTCTAGATAGAGCAGACTTGTTAGCCGCCATGGGCTTGACTGTTGCCATCACAGACTGCGAAGAACACGAAAAGCTAATGCAATATTTGAGTGATTACAAGACACCCAAGATAGGAATGGCCATCGGAGTGCGTGAACTCGAAAAATTGGTAAACGTCAAATATGACAATAATAACAATGGTAGGATTATAGCTTCTTTTGGAGAGCTGTTTACTAGCATTGTCAAGATGTATGTCTATCCTATGATACAGCAAGGCAATTCCGAAATGCTCACCGCAACAAACCTCCCTACTCCCGAGCCAGTGCGTTTTCTATACCAACATCTTTTGGAAAGTGGACAAATAGCGGAGGTAGAAAATTTTGATAAAGAGGTGATGCATATTTTCTCTAAAGAAGTATTTAAGCTGATACAATCTGATAGCGGCAATTGGGAATCAATGGTACCGAGCAAAGTGGCAAAGGTCATCAAAGAGCAGTACTTGTTTGGTTTTCCTAGTCAAAAGATGGAGTTTAAATATTAATCTAACCCTACCTCATAAAATAAATTTATGTTTAAATTTTACTCTTGGTGCTTTGGTTTGGTCATGATGTTTTCTTGTGCATCAGATAACAAATCGAATAATAGCGCCCAACATGTAGACAGCCAAGAAACCATAAGCACACCTATAAAATCAGCACCTGAAGTGAAAAAAGATATTCCAATAGATTTTATCATGGGAAAATTTAACCCTGAGGTAGATTCGAAATTTGTAGAAATACCTCTGAAATATGCTTCCAATAAAGGGATGTATATGCAGGCAGAAGCGTATGAGGCTTTTGAGCGCATGGCGGTTGCAGCTAAAAAGGATAAGATTGATTTTAAAATTGTTTCTGCTGCTCGAAATTTCTTTCGTCAAAAATCTATTTGGGAAGCCAAATGGCATGGCACGCGAAAAGTAAATGGTAAGGATCTTTCTAAATCTCTTCCTGCTGCGGTGCCTCGCGCGTTAAAGATTCTTGAGTATAGTTCTATGCCTGGTACTTCTAGACATCATTGGGGTACGGATATCGACATCAACAATCTAGAAAATAGCTACTTTGAAAAGGGTCGTGGGTTAAAGGAATACGAATGGCTGACTGCACACGCCGAAGAATATGGCTTTTGTCAACCTTACTCTCCTATCGGACCAGAGCGCCCCAAAGGTTATTTTGAAGAAAAGTGGCACTGGTCTTATATGCCATTGTCTAAACTCCTTACAGATGCTGCTGAGGCAAATCTAAAGAATGAGATGATTACTGGTTTTGACGGTTCTGAAACGGCGGTGGAGATTGATGTAGTTAAGCATTTTGTGCTAGGGATCAATCGGGCTTGTCGACACTGAAAATTAATTATGAATGATGAGTTAGGAATGATGAATGAGCCGGGTGCTGGCTGAAATGTGATTAAAAAACTATGGTTATTAAAATTAGGTTAACGCTTTAACTCATATTCTTGTATTAATACTTGGGCTGCAATCTTTAATTTATCTGATAGATTACGAACCATCTTTATAGTCAGTCTTCTTTTCTTGTTTAACACTTCTGACACTATACCCTTCGACCCTATCACTCCAATAAGATCTTTTTGTTTTAGATTTAATTCTTCCATGCGAATCTGAATAGCAGCTATAGGATCAGGAGATTCCACTTTATAATATTTTTCCTCATAGTCCTCAATCAACAAAGCAAGCACCCCTGCTTCTTGACCTTCTTTTGAATTTGGCTTAGCATCAAAAATATCATTTAGTCGATCTAATGCCTTATTGTATTCCTTTTCAGTTGTTAATAGTTTCAAAATTCTATAATGGTTCTTTTTTTAACACTCAATTAGTAAATCGAATATAAATCATTTGTTCTCAAAATGCAAACTTTTTCATCTCTGAAAAATCATTCCTCTTCAAAACTATGCACCCTCATATCTGTTTTCTCTATATTGCAGATTCATAAAAATTAAATCAAATGGCACTTACTCCATCCAATATGTTAGCCCTCGGCACAAAGGCTACTAGCTTCACTTTACCAGACACAGTCACTGGCAAAGAATTGTCTTTAGAGGACATCCAATCCGACAAAGCAACAGTTATCATGTTTATCTGTAATCACTGTCCTTATGTGATACATGTCAATGATGAAATCGTAAGAATAGCGAATCACTATATACCACAAGGGGTATCCTTTATCGCTATCAGTTCGAATGATGTAGAGAATTATCCAGTGGACTCGCCAGAGATGATGACGGGTTTTGCCAATCAATCGGGTTATACTTTTCCATATTTGTATGACGAGGATCAGTCTGTAGCTAAAGCCTATGAAGCCGCTTGCACGCCCGATTTTTATGTTTTCAATGGGGATATGGAATTAGCCTATAGAGGAAGAATGGATGCTTCTTCTCCTGGGAATAGCGAAGTAAACGATGGCGGAGATCTGCGAGATGCTATTCAAAATATAATCGAAGGAAACCCAGCTCCTGCTGAGCAGATACCGAGCATGGGCTGCAATATAAAGTGGAAGTAATTCCATTATAAACTGAAATAAAAAACCTCCCAAGCCATTCATTGACTTGGGAGGTTTTTTATGGTAAATCTACATCCTATCCTTACTCATCACCCTGTTCCAACTGAACAGCCAAAATATCTTTACCAAACCTTTCTGTATTCATACTCGGATGCTGATAATAAGAATTAAGCGCTTTGCTGTAGTCGTTTTCTATAAACTCTACATTATGAGACTCGATATATCCTTTCTTGCCCCATGCGGTTTCTACATAGAAAAATATTCTCTTTTCCGTTGACGTACCTACTTTGAATATTTTCTCTTCTTGCCCTAAAACTTTTAAAGTTTCTCTTGTGCCTACTGTACCTACTTTCTGATACAAACCAGGTCCTGGATATAAATACAAATTGTTAGCCTTTGGTTTTACTACTGGACTTGTGCGGCTAGGTTCATACAAGATTTCAAAACTATTCTTACTTTTATCCCAAGCGTACGAGTAGGTAACGTATTCCAAACAGCTTCCTCCAAATGAATCACTGCAATCAAAATAATCGATATACGCCACTCTAATACTTCCCTCTTCTACCTCAAAGAATTTTTGATTGACAGGTGCAATATTTTTACTTCGTCGTCCTAAGTTTATTTTTTCTGAATAGATATTTTGAATGGCATCGTGCTTCATGGTAAATATTTCGAGATACTGATTAGCCGTTTCACTCATCGCCCCTTGACTCCTTAGTTCTATAAGTACTTCTTCAAAACCGTCGCTATTCAAATCCGCCATTTGTACATTTTCAGCCCATGACTTCCCTTCTACTTGCTCTCGACCAATCTGAATGTATCTACTTTGCTTTGAACTATTAGTAAACACCAGATACTTTTCTACATAGGGTACCCGTGTAGCACTTTTTGCAGCTTCTCCTCTGATAGAAGCCTGCCAAAGTTTAGCGTTTTGATAATTATAACTCAGTTTCGCTTCTGTATCTTCGGAGATTTTGTTCTCCATATTCATCTTGGAATCATAAATAGCGATATTGTTTCCAAAGGCCCAGCCCATAGTTCCAGATTTTAACTTCACCTGATACCATTTAAATTTTTGCAATTGACTATCATCTTCATGCAATAATTTCGTTTCATTGATAACATCGAAAGTTTCTCCTTCTGCAATTGCTATATTTGATTGTTCATAGAATGAAGAATCTGGGAAAAGAATGAATTTATTCACTGCAACTGCAGTGTTTTCAAAGCTAGATACTTGGAATGCACTTACTGTTAGGCTAGCTAGTAGGCATCCTATTAGGATTATTATTCTCATTGGTATTATATTTTCATATATAATGGTTATTTTATATATAGTATACTATTAATCAATATAATATGGTGCAAATATTCTAGACTTTTATGTAATAGAATTGTTAAGAACAGTACAAATACATGATTTTTAAATGATTAAATGCCTCGAAAGAGAACAAATAGACCAAGCAAAATGGGACAATTGCATACAGAATGCCCAAAATGGTCGACTTTATGCCATGTCCTATTATCTAGATTTGGTATGTAATAAGGGCGGATGGCTCGGACTCATAAAAGGAGATTACGAAGCCGTTATGCCACTACCTTTAAACAATAAGGTCCCACTTTTGACACGGATTGCGCTACCGATTTTCGCCCAACAATTAGGAGTCTTCACTTCCATGACAATGGAGGCAAGCCTAGTATCTAGCTTTTTGTCTAGCATTCCAACCTCCTATAGAAGTGTCTACCTCCAGCTCAATGACGCCAATCCTACGCTGGATGAAGAAAAATCAAACATTCATCTTAGATGTAATTTCACACTTGCATTAGATGAGCCATATGAGAAACTATATTCAGCATTTTCGAAAAACATAAAACGAAACATCAAGGCAGCTGCTAAACACCGGCTTACTATTTGCGAGATTGGCAATCAAGATTTTAGCGAATTTTATTTAGAGAATACCGAAAAAGAAACCATTGACAAAACACAGCTTAACACTTTTTTACCTGCCTTGGTAGACAGCGTCATAGACAAAAAGCACGGAAAAGTATGGGGGATCAAAAACGATGAAGGCGACATACTCTCAGCTTGTTTTCTTACTGAATTTAATGGAAGGCTTACCTATTTGCTAGCCCGATCTACTGAAGAGGGAAAAACCAAAAGCGCCATGCACTTCATTATCAATGAAATCATTAAAGCATACGCGGGCAAGCATTTTCTGCTTGACTTTGAAGGCTCTGAAATAACTTCGGTGGCGAGATTTTTCCAATCCTTTGGGGCGACGGACAATCCTTATCCTGTTTTAAGCTATGCTCGTTTTCCTTTTAAGAAAACGTAAGCGAGTAACTATTTACTTACTTCACCTACTGATAAAATGATCTTATACATGAAAACTGACCGTCTAGGTTTTGTTTATTTGTTTATGCGTTGAATTGTTTATGTGAACATATAACTAGGATATTAAACTTCATGGTAGGTGTACTAGACATACAATAGCCAAAACACATATTTTACTGAATGGTGCGGTAATTTTTGAGAAATTATAAATCACGACGATGTAAATGCTTGATTATCTGCTGTTTGCAAAATCAAGCACCATTAACATAACCCGTTGTTTGTCAGCGATTTAAAATTTATTACCGAACCATTGTTACTCAGAGCTAGATTAAAACAAATTCACATAACCTACATGGATTCTAGGTCGACTTACATCAAAAAAATCACTGGCAACAGACAGGTCTTGTCCTAGTGCTGCGCTGAGGCTAAGAATGCCCGCGCTGGTCTCGAAGTTAATTCCCGCACCAATGCCCCAAGGGTAATTGAAATTGCCAACTGTTTTATCTAGTTGGAGTATGGCGATGTCCGAAAAAGCAAATAGCACAGAGTTTCCTTGCAGGGTAAATCTATACTCCAATGTATTTACGAGATATCGATCTGTAAAAAAATTCTGCTCAGTGAATCCACGTAAAAGTTGATTCCCTCCTATTCTAAATCTTTCATTCGCAAACACTGTAGCGCCTCCAAATATAGCCGCTGCGTTTATCCCTACTTTCAAAGCAGATTGCTTTCCGATTGGCTGGTAACGTGCCGCTTCTAAGGTCAAGATAAACTGATCTTCAGGCTCGAATTCATTATACAAGTTTCCAAAATCAAACTCTTCATCTGAGGGGTCCACTAAATCAAGTATCAAACTGCTCTCTCTAATCTGTTTGACACCTAGCATAAATTTATTTCTTAGCAGCCACCCTTTTCTTGGGTTATTAAGATTACTTAGGTTATGATACTGTGTTTGTATACCATAGTACTGTGTACGGGTATCTAGATTGCTCGGAAGTGTACGGGTATTGATTACTGCCGCTTCGTTTACATCTAAAATCCTAGAAATATCAGAGGCGAAAAATACTTCAATAAAATTGTCCCCTCCAAATAAATATTGAGCACCTACTGTATAGTCTACATCCAAGAAAGTAGTATCCTGTTTCGACAATTCGAAGCTACTGCGAAGGCCAAAGGGCAAGCCAAAAAAGTAAGGATAACTTACCTGCGCTCTCACATTCTGAGTTAAAGGTCTAAGTTGCCTGAATTCAAAAAATATGCGCTCTCCTCTATCCAATGCATTGACCAAATCTATGAGAGCCGTCGCTGTCAATATTACCGAGTTATCCAGCAAGGGATCATTGACAGGCAGTACACCTAGTAAAGCATCAAAACGGCTAGCGTTTTTATTTTCTGCAAAAATGTATACATCTGCGCCATCTTCTTTAAAAACGATGTTGGGTGGCTTTTTAGAATTTATAAAGGGCAAATTATTCAGCCTGTTACTCGCTTGCAAAACTTGTTTTTTGCTGAGCGGCTTCCCGACCGCCAGACCCAAGTAAGGCCCAAGAAAGCCTTCGCTCACGGTAGCATCTCCAATAATGTTGATAGTCTTGATAAATATTTTTCGATTCAGCTTCAACTGCATTTCTGCGCTGACCTTATTCTCTTCTACCAAAATATTGTCGAACCTTATTTCAGCAAAAGGGTAGCCACTATTATCTGCTTCAGAGAGCAAATCTTTTTTGAGTGCAAGTGCATCTTTATACTTATAAGACTTCGCCGTCAATTTTCCTTTCGCATAAGCGATGGCCGTTTCATTAGGCCTGATGTAAATATCTTGGTAC
>CAYZUW010000216.1:0-7434 GCA_964481325.1 uncultured Saprospiraceae bacterium | reverse complement strand
AATGCGCAACAAGTATCTTCAGAACCAAGTATTTTTGACTACGGAAAAATGTGGACCTTCGAGGACGCTCCAGTTGGTTATTGGAATGAAACATATGGCTTTCACGCGACCCCAGAATGGATCGACGCTTCTAGAATGTCAGCTTTGCGCTTTGCCTCTTGGTGTTCTGCATCCTTCGTTTCTCCTGATGGTTTGATTATGACAAATCATCATTGCTCCAACGGAGAGATGCCAAAACTCATGAAAGAAGGAGAGGACTTTAATAAAAATGGATTCTACGCAGAGACGCTTGCAGATGAAAGAAAAGATGAGGAATTATTTGTAGAGCAATTGGTGCAAATTGCGGATATCACGAACGAGGTAGACGCATTGGTCGCTACGGCCAAAAATGATGCGGATGTACCCATCTTGAGAGATTCCGCTTTCAATGTGGTCAAGCGTAAGTATGGTGCTATGCCTGAGTGGTCAGGCCTGAGATTGCAAACCATCACCTATTTTAGCGGAGGAAAATATTCGCTGTATGGATATAAAAGATACGACGATATTAGACTTGTATTTATTCCAGAATTGGATCTCGGGTTTTATGGTGGAGACGCAGATAACTTTACCTACCCAAGGTATAATTTAGATTGTACATTTTGGAGGGCTTACGAAAATGGAAAACCAGCCAACACGAGTGCCAATTATTTTAAGTTTAATCCAGAAGGTGCAGAAGAAGGAGAACCCGTTTTTGTGATAGGAAATCCTGGAAGTACGGAACGCTATCGAACGGTAGCCCAATTGGAATACGATAGAGATGCGCGATACAATATCAGACTTGAATCCATGACGGAGATGCACGCTGAACTGAGCGAAGAGTATGCAAAAAATCCTAGTCCAGAGTTGCTGAATCAGCTGTTTGGCTTAGGCAATGGAATGAAAGCCATAGGGGGCATCATAGAAGGTATTAAGGATCCAATCCTTATGTCTCGAAAGAGAAAATTAGAAGACGCAGTTAAGCGAAGTTCGGGACAAGCAGCATTGTGGGATAGGCTAGCTGCCAGCTATAAAGAGCTTGGAGAGTATGGCGCGGAAATAAGTCTGTTGAGTCCTAGCGGTTTGAATGGAGGCATAATGGGGTATATGCATCAACTGGCGGGCTATAAAGATTTGGTGACCAGTGGTGGGGATGAAGCCGAAATCGCAAAGCAAATAGCGGTCGTGAAGGAAGGCGCGGCAGTGCTGAAGGATCCTAAAGAAGTAGCAAAATTTAGCCATCTAATGAGTAAGATGAATAAATATGCCAGTCCTGGAGATGAGTACATCAAAGGCTTGTTTCGATCTGGCTCATTCAGTTCTTCCTTGCCAAAACTGTTATCATCCTCTGGGTTGGTGAATGGAAATATAGATAAGGCATTGAAGCCTAAAAAAATAGTCAAGTCAAAAGATCCAGTGTTGACCATGGCAAGTAACCTGACCCAACAATATCATCAAGCCGTAGGAAAGTTTCAAAGTTCAGGAGCAGAAAGAAGAGTCCTCGAAGGAAAAGTTTCCAAGCTTGTTTATGAAGCGAATAAAGGTAAGTTGCCGCCAGATGCTACCTTCACCCTGCGTATAGCAGATGGAGTAGTAAAGGGCTATAACTATAACGGTACCGAAGCACCGTACAAGACAACTTACTTTGGGCTTTACGATCGGTATTATAGTAACAACGGAGAATTTCCATGGTCCCTGCCAGATCGCTGGTTGAATCCGCCGACAGAGTTTTTGAGCAAACCTATGAATTTTGTTTCGACAAATGATATTATAGGAGGGAACTCTGGTAGCCCGATTATCAATACCAATAGAGAAGTGGTAGGATTGATTTTTGATGGAAACATTGAATCACTGCCAGGTAATTTTATTTATGAGCCAACCTTAAATAGATCGGTCTCTGTACATGCTGGTGGTATTACCGCTGCCTTAGAGTATATCTATAAAGCCGATAGATTGTTGAATGAGCTGAAGGGGATGAAATAAAAATTTTGATTCCATTTGGAAATGGAAGGCTGCATTTGGATTAGTCCAAATGCAGCTTTTGTGTTATAGTATAAGAGAATGTTTAATATTGCATAGAACGCAAAAAAACATTGACTGCTTCATAATATGACTCTAGGATTTATTGGACTAAAAGAGTCTCTAAACAATGAATATATATTATCTTTAAAGAAAAATTAATTAGGCTATGCCTTTTTATACCATTTGCATTTGAGAATGAAATAAAACACTTAACGTAATGAGAAACCTATTTACCACTCTATTAATAATTTTCTTTTCGATTGGGCAAGTGATTTCGCAATTGTCCATTGTAGAATTTATGTATAATAATCCTGGAGAAGATCTCTATGAGTATGTAAAGATTCAAAATGTATCTACCGCTGATGTAAATCTATCTAACTTTAGTATGAATGCTGGTTTAGAAGTGGATTTTCCAAATATTATTGTCCCTCCCTTTGCATGGTTTTATGTTGCTGTAGATAGTGCAAGATTTTCACAGATACCAGGTCTTTTTGGAGAAGGTGTAATACAGGCAGATGGAGCGCTAAATAACGGTGGTGAAACCATTAGAATTGTAAATTTTAGCGGACAAACGATTGATGAGGTGACGTATGATGATGACAATGGCTGGCCAACCCTTGCTGATGGAAATGGACCAGCCCTTCAATTTTGTGAGGAGTTTGGTAATGATAAAAACAATCCTGATTTGTGGCAGGTGTCCTTTATTCCTCTGGGAATAGAAGTAGATGATCAACCATTGTATGGCGAAGTTGGAGATCTTTCTGCTTGTACTGACCGTGGGCGAGTTTCTTTTTTCTCAACTACAGAATCTTTTTTGGAGAGTGATGGCATCGTCAATATCCCTCTATACGTAAATGTAGCTTTTCTAGAAGAAGTGAATGTATCTATCTCCGCGAGTAATGGAAACACGGATGTGTCGGATTTTAATTTGATTACCTCAAGCTTTACGATCGAATCGGATACAACAATCAACGTACAGTTAGAAATATTAGATGATGCAGACTTAGAGATGGACGAAGTATTGACGCTTTCATTTGATGGAAATGCTCCGGACTATTGGGGACTGACGAATGAAATAAACGTTACCATCATTGATAACGATACCCCCTTAACGGAGGATTTAATATTAACAGGTGTGTGGGATGCGCAACCTGGTTTTAGTGGTACAAAAGGGGCGGAATTTTTTGCGCTTAACGATATTCCTGACCTGAGTGTGTTTGGTGTAGGTGTAGTAAATAATGGGAATGGAACAGATGGCGTGGAGTATACTTTTCCATCTCAAAGTGTTGCTGCTGGATCTTTCATCTACTTAGTAGAAGATAGCACTGAGTTTACAGACTACTTTGGAATGTCTACAAGTTTTGTCTTTCCTTCTATCAATGTGAATGGAGATGATGCCATAGAGCTTTTTGAAAATGCACAACCATTGGATGTTTTTGGAGATGTAGATATGGATGGTACGGGTACTACTTGGGAGTATTTAGACGGATGGGCATATCGAAATAGTGGGACAGGACCTGATGGAAATACCTTCTTAGTAGGCAATTGGACATACGGAGGTATAGATGCTTTGGAAGGGCCAGCTACAAATAATCTAGCCCCTGTTCCGTTTCCGATAGGCACTTTCTCTACGGTAGCGCCTACCATGGTGACTGCCAATGACGATACCTTTAATTTTGCTTTTGGACCTGGTACAGTAGAGTTGAATGTATTAGCCAATGATCAAGTTCCTGGAGGTGAAACGGAGCTGCTATTATTGGGATCTCCGAATCCAGACATCATGGTGACAGACACCAATACTATTGTTGTGGTTATTGACGATGCCTTTTGTGGAGATATTGATTTTAGCTATTCTGTGTCCAATGGAAGTTCGCAAGATGAGGCTCAGGTAACTATTAATGTTGCTTGCCAAGTTGCGTTCCCCTTGTTGGATATAGGGCTAGTAACCACAGAAGACGCGATGGGTGTTACGGATTCGATTGGAGTTACCTGCGAATTGATAGGCACAGTTTACGGTGTGAATTTGACGGATCCAGGTGTATTGTTTACCATCATAGACGGAAACAGTGATGGCATTGCAGTCTTTAGCAATGATCCAAGTATTACCTATGTAGTTACAGAGGGAGATGAAGTCAGTGTGAGGGGGATGATAACTCAATTCAATGGACTTACCGAAATTGTTGCGGAAGAGATCGAGTTACTTTCGACGAATGTACCCTTATTGACTCCAACTTTAGTAACTAGTCTAGGGGAAGATACGGAATCTCAATTAGTACAAATTGAAAATGTACAGTTTGTGGATGAGACTGAATGGGGAGGAGGTACTTCAGGGTTCAACGTAAGAGTAACAGATGGTACAAATGAGTTTGTAATAAGAATAGATAATAATGTTGATTTATTTTTATTACCTATACCAGGAGGCCCAATGGGCTTTGATATAACTGGAATAGGAGGGCAGTTCGATAATTCTGCACCTTTAGATGAAGGGTATCAATTATTTCCAAGATATAGAGAGGATATTGAGTCAATTACATTAAGCACTTTAGATATTTTGAACACCCAGATTGATATGTATCCCAATCCAGTTGATAAAACTTTGAATATTGCAAGTGCTGAATCCTTGGATCAAGTACGAATTATAGATTCACTTGGTAGAATAGTTTTTATACAAGCCAAACCAGCACAACAATTAGAAATTCAAGTAGCTAATTATAATAGCGGAATCTATTCTGTAGAATGTATAAAGGATAATGCACATCTTACCTTGAAGTTGATAGTGCAATAACTTGCTTATAAAAGAAGATAGCGACCTACAATTATTGCAGGGCGCTATGTTTATTTTGCATCTAATTATTTAGATTCTAATCAATTATACTACTTCGCATTATTTTTTAGGAGAGCTTTTTATTATCGCTTGAAAGCGTAATTTATGAACTGATATGAAGATATATATTGCAACGGAGGTAGAAGGAAATTATAAATACGTCTTTTCTAGGTTCGATAAAAACTTGTTTTTAGCTTTAAAGCCGCCCCTAATCCAGCTCCGTCTTATTCGATTTGACGGATGCCATACGGGAGATCGAGTGGAACTGAAATTAGGTATGTTCGGTATCCAACAAGTATGGAATGCGCTCATTGTGGAGCTACAAGAGACTGAAAAAGAGATTTATTTTGTAGACGAAGGGCAACAAATCCCGCCACCTATCAAACAATGGCGACACAAGCACAGCTTGATAAAGATGGAGGAAGATAAAACACTTATAGTCGATGACATCGAATACGCTACAGGTTTAAGATTATTGGATATTCTGATATACCCTATCATGTATTTGCAGTTTTGGTATCGAAAACCTGTTTATAGAAGATATTTTTCTAAATCCTAGACTCCTTTTTCCTAAATTGAGCCCCACTAGATATAATATGTAGCTATCCAATTTAGCTATAATTAATATCTTTGCCTTACAAAAAGGAGAGGGCGAATAGGCCAAAAAAATATAAATAGATATGTCCGTTGTCGTTGAGAATTTATCAAAGCACTATGGTGCTCAAAAAGCACTAAATAAAGTGAGTTTCACTGCTCGTAAAGGGGAGATTGTAGGTTTATTAGGGCCTAATGGGGCAGGTAAGACTACTACCATGAAGATTCTGACATGTTTTATCCCTCAGACGGAAGGAGAAGCTAGGGTTTGCGATTTCGACGTTACCAAAGATCCCATAGAGGTGCGAAAGAGAATCGGCTACCTTCCCGAGCATAACCCTTTGTATAAGGAAATGTATATTAAGGAGTATTTGAGCTTTATAGCTGGATTGTACAATATAAAAAATAAAAGCAGTAGGGTAGCCGAGATGATCGAAATGGTGGGCCTTCAAAAGGAACAACATAAAAAAATTCAAGCACTTTCTAAAGGATATAGACAGCGTGTCGGATTAGCGCAATCGATGATGCATGATCCTGAGGTGCTGATATTAGATGAACCCACTTCTGGCTTAGATCCCAACCAACTATCTGAGATTCGTGATTTGATTAGATCTATTGGGAAGGAGAAAACCGTTATTTTTTCATCTCACATCATGCAAGAAGTGCAAGCGATCTGTGATAAGGTAATCATCATCAATAATGGAAAATTAGTGGCTAATGATTCCATTGAGAAACTTCAAGGAAGAGGAACAAAAACACAAACCCTCTTAATCGAAACGAAGCAGTCGCTACCAGAAAAATTGCTTCTGAAAAACAGTAAAGTGCTGAGTATAAAATCGCTTGGCAATAAAAAGTATCAAGTGGTTGGTACTAAGGATGTAGATCTTAGAGAACTCCTGTTTGACTTTGCCGTTTCTAACAAGATTACTCTTTTACAACTCAATTTGGAGAAGACATCTGTAGAAGATGTGTTCCAACAACTCACTAAATAGGTATGAAAAAAATTGGATTGCTATCGGACACGCATAGCTCTTTACCAGACAGTGTATTCAAATATTTTGAAGATGTAGACGAGATCTGGCATGCAGGAGATATAGGAAATATCGAACTCATAGAAAAGCTAGAAGATTTCAAACCAACCAAAGCCGTTTTCGGGAATATCGACACCAAAGAACTCCGATTTGTTTATCCTGAAAATCTTCGATTTGATTGCGAAGGGGTGGATGTGCTGCTGACACACATAGGTGGATATCCTGGCCGTTATAATAAACGGGTCACTAAAATCTTTGAAGAAAACCCTCCAAAATTGTTTATTTGTGGCCACTCACATATTCTAAAGGTGATGATGGATAAGAAATACAACTTCCTCCATATCAATCCAGGTGCTTGTGGAAACATAGGCATACATCGAGTGAAGACCGTAATCCGTTTTGCTATTGATACAGGAAAGGTAAAAGACCTAGAAGTAGTAGAACTAGGAAATAGAGTGTAAGAAATAAGCCACTTGAAAGTGCTATTTATCCTTTAAAGTTCTAGGCTGCTTTTTTATTCGCCTTTTCATAGCGATAGTATTCGTCGAAGGATACCATTTTGCAACGCTCTTCATCCCATAGTTTATATTGGATCATCTTTAAACTCTCCCAAAAACTAATCGTCGTAACATACTTATTCAGTATCTTATTCTCGCGCATACATTTTTCCAAATTGTAATTTGGAATCAAGCTACTCAAGTGATGAATATGATGAATGCCTATATTCCCCGTTAACCATTGAAATACGCGCGGCAACTTGTAGTAAGAAGAACCGCGAATGGCAGATAAAAGATAATCCCAATTATTCTTCCACTGTTTGTAAGACGTTTCGTGTTGATGTTGAATATAGAAAAGCCAAAAGCCAAACAGCCCAGTCATACAGATTGAGGTGAGTTGTATAAATAAAAATTGCTCCCATACTATCAACCTAGACGAGCCCGTATATAG
>CAYZUW010000215.1:0-7445 GCA_964481325.1 uncultured Saprospiraceae bacterium | reverse complement strand
ACCTATAATAAATGGTAAAGTCAAAACGAATGAATTGAGTACACTAGTGAATTTTTCAAACACGAGATATCAACTCAATAATCAAGAAGTATCCATTGAGGATTCAAAATTTACATTTGATAACTTACTCATCAAAGATACTAAAGACAGAGAAGCAATATTGAATGGAGCCATAAATCACACAAGGTTTAAAGATTTCTACTATGACTTGGCGATACGTACAGATTCATTCCAATTGCTAAATACCACTTCTAGAGAGAATCCATTATTTTATGGGGATTTAATATTGCAAGCGGATGCGACAATAGAAGGCCCTTTGAAGTTACCCCAAGTAAAGGTGGACGCCAATTCTCTTTCTGGTACAGCATTTCATCTAAGTCCTTTTGCAGAAGCAGAAGCAGTCTTACAAGATGACTATATCATTTTCACAAATAACACCTTAAACGCAAATGACTCTCTTCAAAATATAGTTTATGAACTAGTCAATGATTTGCCATTGGACTTAGAATTAAATCTAATTGTAGATAAAGAGACGGAATTTCAATTTATTCTAGACCCTAAATCTGGAGATAAATTGACTTGTTTTGGAGACGCAAACTTGCAAGTAGAGATTGCTCCTGATGGGCAAATAAACGTTTTCGGCAAATACACGATTGATTCAGGCAAATACAATTTTTCTTATGGAAAACTTATTTATAAGGAATTCGATTTGGCTAAGGGAGGAAGTGTAATATTTCAAGGAGATCCGCTCTTAGCCAGACTGAATGTAGCAGCCGAATACAATACCAAAGCCACGCCATTGGCTATCGTAGAGGACTTGTCAAACTTAAGTGATTCCGAAGTTTCTCAATTGCAAAAGAGATCAGATATCCGAGTATCTTTAGGCATAGACGGTACGATAAAACAACCAGACCTCAACTTTGACTTAGCCTTTCAAAATAATGACATTCAACTCAGCCCTACCATTGATCGAAGGATAAATGAAATTCGTAACAATGAAGAAGAGTTATACAACCAAGTCTTTGGTCTTATCCTTTTTGACTCTTTTGTAGCCACAGATAATTTTTCGATTGCACAAAGTACAGGTAATATAGCTCTGAGTAGTATAAGTAACTTAGTAGAAGATCGTTTAAATAAATTTGCTGACAAATTTATTAAAGGTGTTGAACTCATTGTAAGTGTTGATTCCTATAATACTAACCATATTGAAGAAAGCGGTAGTACCTCGGTCACAGAATTTGGATTAGGCGCTTCCAAGAGTTTTTTCAATAATCGTTTGACTTTAAAAGCGTTAGGAAATTTAGATGTAGACAATCGCTCTGACTCAGCTGCCCTATCTAGTATTGCGGGAGACTTCATTATAGAATACAAACTAAATAAGAAAGGCAATATCACCGTAGAAGCCTTTAGAAAATCTGATTTCGATGTCTTGCTCGAAGAGGATACTAATCAAAATGGTGTGGGAATTTCCTTCCAAAAAGCATTGTATTTAAGAAACAAGCTAAGTGAGTAAAATGCAGCGCAGTATCCAATTCATATTTATCATTTGTTGTTTCATGGTCTTATTTAGCTCATGTAATACGGTCAAGTATCTAGCAGATAATGAATATGTAATTGTTGAAAATAAAATAGAATTTGACAAGGTAGAAAATTTAGCTAAAGAGGACAAAACCAGAACCGGCTTAAATGACCTTATTACTCCTTCTTTAAATTCTACATGGAATAAATTTCCAGTTTTGATCTATCACAAAAATAGAGAACGCAAAGATAAAGGCAAAAAAGAAATCTTTGTCAAAAGAGCCGAAGCGCCTTCCCTATATGAAACACGTGAAGTAGAACTGAATCGCCTAAAAATGGAAAAGTATCTTTTGGACCACGGATATATTGGCTCCAAGGTCAAAACTTCGCATACTACAAAAGGCAAAAAAACAAAGGTTAAGTATTCTGTATATCTTAAACCCGTTCACACTATAAAGACATTAACAATTATTTCAGATAGTACAGAAGTAGGAAAAGTGATGCGCAATTTTGAACAGCATAAAATCATTAAAGAAGGAGATCCGTATAGCAAAGAAAAAATTGATGAAGAGCGAAAAAGGTACGCTCAAACACTAAAAAATGGTGGATTTATTAACATCACTGAAGACTACTTTTACTTTACGGTAGATACGCAATATGCTGAAAACGTAGTAGACTTTGGCATACATTTTAAGGTACCAGATCAAAAAGAAATACTTACACGTTATAAAATCGGCAACACCTATCTTTATTGGACCGATAGCAATCAGAAAATTTCCAAAGACTCGACCCAAATTAAGCCGGGATTATATAGCATCGGCTCACAGCAATTGATGAAACCAAAAGTAATAGACATCACTGTAGACCAAGATAAAGGAGAGTATTTGAACGCGGGTAAGCAAGAGTTAACGTTAAATCATTTTCTTTCCTACAATGTTTTTAAGCATGTAAATCAAAAATATAGTGCTCCTTATGGAGACTCCTTGAATATCATAGACAGATACTTAGACTTAGCCTATGCTTCTGATGGCAATACAGGTCTAGACTTTGAATTTAATAATCGCTCTGGTAGCTTTTTCGGATCAGCTGTCACTGGGAGTTATGCGAATAGGAATACTTTTAAGGGGGCAGAAACCTTTAGTGTGAGTCTAACTTTAGGTGCCGAACTACAAGTCAATGAAAATCAAAGCTTGCTCAACTCCTTATTGGGAGAGATAAATACCACCTTGAGTGTACCAAGATTACTAATACCTAATTTTATTAAATACAAACCCTCTAGTTTTTTCATTCCTGATACATTTGTAGGCATTAAAAATAGTGTTCAAAATAGGATTGATTCCTATAGTGCTGTGAGAAGTACTTTGTCTCTCGGATATCATTGGAGAGAAACTAGAAAATCTAATCATGAAATAACGCTCTTATCTTTAAGCTATCTCAATATATTTAATCGCTCGCCAGAATTTATTGCAATAGAACAGGCCGATCGAAGGCTTGAATTGTCTTTACAAGATTTATTTGATATAGGCATTGAATACACTTACACCTTTACCAATCAAAATTCTAAAATTAACAGGAACTATGCATTTTTTATGGGCACAATAAGAACCTCTGGTAATACCCTTAGTGCAATAGTAAGATCAACAAACAGTGCTGATGAGAAAAGCATCTTTGGTATTCCCTTTTCTCAATACGCAAAGTTTCAATTGGACTATAGATACTACTTCAATATCAAAAAAAATCAGTTAATTGCCAGAGTCAAAACTGGACTTGGTGTTGCCTATGGCAATTCAGAAGAAATTCCCTACAACGAACAATTTTTTGTTGGCGGTGCTCAAAGTTTGAGGGGCTTTCAGCTTAGAGGCTTAGGCCCTGGAGATTTTGTCATAGATCCTGACTTAGGGGGACCTAATCCAGTGCGAAATCAATTTTTTGATCAAACGGGTGATATTATATTAGAGATGAATCTGGAGTATCGGTTTCCTATTTTCGGATATCTGAAAGGAGCCACCTTTATAGACGCGGGCAATATATGGCTTATCAATGCTGATCCTACTAAGGCTGGTGGCCAATTTCAATTAGATAGATTTTATGAACAAATAGCTATCAATACTGGTGTAGGACTTCGTTTTGACATAGAAAGTTTTATTGTGCTTAGATTGGATCTTGGTTTACTCTTGAGAAGACCATTCGAAAATGTTGGCTTCGAATGGACCCCATCAAATGCAAATTCATTTTTAGGGGACAATCTCAGATTGCAATTGGGACTTGGGTATCCTTTCTAGTAGGTGAGTCCACTTACCCTGCTCCTATTCTTTTTCCCCAAGACAAATCTTTTTCATATTTGGATGCTGCTCCTTTTTTCAAAAAGCTAACTGCATCAGGATCAAAGTTGAGCAAGTTTAAATTTCTTGCAAAATCTTGGATGGCTTGGTAATCATTTTCATAGTAAAAAGTCATACTATTGGAGGAATCTACCAGGTTACTATGGCTTGCGTGCTCATAACATAAGATAGGCAAACCATACAAAAAGGATTCTTTGATAATACTAGATGAATTTATTTTCCGGGCCAAGAGAAGTAAGGAGCCAGTTCTATATGCGGCTTGAATCTCCTTTTGTTGTTGTAGTGTTAATAATGAAACACAATCTTGTATACCCATCTCAGCGATCACCTTTTCATTTAAGGATTGATGGTATCGTTTATCAATAAGCGTAAGCTTTGTTTTCTTTTGATATTTTCTAGATACACTATGGTAAAACTCTGCAAAGGCTTTAAGTGCTACTGCCAAAGAATTTTCTTCCAAAAATCTCCCTAGTGTAACGATGTTAAACAGCTTCATAAAACGATAAAAGTTTTTGGGGGCTGCTAAATTTTGGTTATACTCAACCAATATACTTAGTAGTCAATGCTATATTGATCTAAAATAAATGGGACTGTGACAAGAATAAACTTATCATATAAAAAGATTTAAATATTTACTAAGCTCTAAAGCTTCTTTTTTACTATCTCCTACCCTAAGATATTGGATGTGAGCCATTTCATATACAGGCCTTCTTTTTTCTAGCATTGCTATCAATTTATCTCTTATTTCCTCTATACTTAAATACTTGATAGCTGGACGCTTAGCTCGTCCCTTAAAGAGCCTTTGTGTAAGAGTTTCAATATCTAAGTCTAAGTAAAGTACAATGCCATTGTCTAGCATATATTCCATATTGTCATGATACATAGGTAGTCCCCCGCCTGTAGAAATTACCATCTTTTTTGTAACAACAAAAGACCTTATAACATCCGCCTCTTGCCGCCTAAAATAGGCCTCTCCTTCTTCTTTGAAGATGCCGTTGATGGATTTGCATTCATTATCGACAATAATTTCGTCCGTATCTGCATAGGGAATTTGCAGATGTTTTGCCATCAGCCTAGCCATTGAAGACTTCCCTACCCCCATACTACCGATCAAAAATATATTCATAATGCCACTTATCTGACTTTGTTTAAAGGAGACAATCTCCAGACTGATTTAATTGCTAAGTTAACAATAGGCAAAATTATTCATTTTAGTCCATTGTAATAAGTAAATTAAATGTGCAAAATATGTCGAAAACCAAGCTCAATTGAGTATATTTAAAGAGAATTGCTACAAAATGCAGTTCCTTTTACCTAATTTTGAAGCACAAAATACTTTTATGAAAATTAATATCCTTTTTTGCGTGTTTGGTCTATTCTTAGTAGCATGCAATCCTAGTACCGATGTCAGCAATAAACCTGTTAAAGATAAGAAAGATGGATTTTCAAAGTCCGACATTATACGTATGCCTGTCAGTGCTAACGAACCCTTAGATACTACATTAGTTGCGAGAATGGACTTCGAAAATACCGTTCATGAATTCGGTACTGTACTTGAAGGGGCACAAGTGAAACACGTTTTTAAGTTTACAAATACAGGTAAAATTCCACTACTTATTTCAGATGCAAAGGCCACTTGTGGATGCACAGTTCCTTCCTACCCGAAAGAACCAATCCCTCCAGGTGCCTCAAGTGAAATATCTGTAGCATTTAATACAGCAGGTAAAAAGCATGACCAGAACAAACCTGTTACACTAACAGCGAATACATTTCCATCCATGACTGTTCTTAATATGAAAGGATATGTACAGCCCAATCCAGCTTATAATAATTAATAAAAGAATAAATTAATGATAGATTTTATTTTTCTTCAATCAGGACAAGCGGGTGGTCCTATGCCAATGCTCGTCATGATGGCTATGATTTTTGGTGTAATGTATTTTTTCATGATACGCCCTCAAGCTAAAAAAGCTAAGTTGCAAGACACCTTTGTTCAAGACTTAAAGAAAGGAGATCAGGTGGTGACTAATAGCGGCATCATCGGCAAAATCAATAAAATAGAGGGAGAAGTTGTTCATCTACAAGTAGATCAAAAGACTTACCTCAAAATATTTAAATCTGCCATATCCAAGGACATGTCTGAGGGTTATGCTAAAGGGACCATAGAAACAGTAGAAGCAGTTAGCTAAAAGTATTCTCTTTCTCATGAAATTAAGTATTGACCTAAAGGTAGCGACAAAGCCAGAATGGATTAAAACCGTTTTGTCTGATTTTGATGCTTTTCTTATTGACCACGCTGATTGTGAGCGCAAGGCTTCCTCTTCTGCTATGAGTTTTATCGCTAAGTACCCCAATCGTGTAGAGATGATTCCTGAGCTAATTGAGACGGCGGTCGAAGAGCTAGAGCATTTTCAAGAAGTCTATAAGCTATTAGAAAAAAGAGGTGTGCAACTTGCGCAGAAGATGCCAGAAGATCCCTATATCAAGCAGTTAATGAAAAACATGAAGTCAAGCGTAGAGGAAAGATTTCTTGATAGACTTTTGATTGCTTCGGTAGTAGAGACAAGAGGTGCAGAGCGATTCAAAATTGTAGCAGACAATATGGAAGACCCAGAATTGGAAAAATTCTATAAGATGCTTTGGATTTCAGAGGCGAAGCATGGACATATCTTTGTCAAAATGGCTTTAAACTACTTTCCTGAACAGGAGGTCTACGAGAGGCTTCACTGGTGGATGGATAAAGAGGGAGAAATTATTGATAATCTTCCTTTTAGAGCAGCTCTCCATTAGGTCTGTTTTCCATCTTTTTTAGCATAGTGTACTTAAATGTCATTAACCTTGAGTCTATCTACTCCTCCCCTTGCTATTTCTGATAGCCTTGAGAATTTTATAAGATTTTTAATCTAATATGTATTTAGAATAATATTATTAGACAGAAATAGGAACCAAACGATTAATATTATTATTTTTGAGCAACCCTTCCAGTAGACATTAATTAGATCATAACGAAAACATTAATTTTGGAAACTACTAAAAAACAAATTCCCAAAATATTCTGGGCAATCGCAGTAATAGCATTATTTTGGAATCTAATAGGCGCATTTATTTATCTCTCTGACTTATTTATTTCAAGTGAAGATATCGCTAAAATGGAGCCTGGTATGCAAGAACTTTATCTAAATAGCACCATTTTTCAAAAGGTAATTTACGGCATTGGTGTTGGAGGCGGTGTATTAGGATCTATCGGCTTACTCCTAAGAAAGCCATTGGCTGTATCCTTTTTCTTGATATCTTTGGTAGGCGTAACTCTACAATTCTGTTATGGAGTGTTATTTACAAATGCTGTAGAAGTACTCGGAGTCACTTCTCTGATCATGCCGGCCTTTGTCATACTGATCGCTTCATTTTTATTTTGGTACAGTAGATATAGTAGGGTGCAAGGGCTGATATAAGGTAACTTAAGTTTCGGTAGTTCTTATATCGAGATTTTCATTTTAACCGAAATTTTTCTCGTATTTAATTCTTGACAACTGTTCTTTCACGTTCTTTTTTTCCATGATCGAATGGTGCGCAGCAAAAGGTGTC
>CAYZUW010000214.1:0-7454 GCA_964481325.1 uncultured Saprospiraceae bacterium | reverse complement strand
ATATATTCCTTTTTAGATTGAATCCAGGTCAAATGGAAACATTCAATTTTTATGAGGGGGAGAGTGCAAGATGGCTTCAAAACTTCAACAACTTTTCAGGGACAATCTTTGATCAGAGGTTTAATGGTTGCAACGATAGACAATTTGACATAGATCCTGCATTCTGTCCTGGTTGTGATGATTCAAACTTCGACCCAGGGGAAATAGAAGGCTCTGCAGCTTTTTGTGAATCTGGAAATGCCCCTCGTTTTACTTCTGTCGATGATGCGAGTGGCTGTGATGGTGGAAATATTGAATATCAATGGCAAGTAAGAAATGTATCCGGTGGTTCATTTACTAATATAAGTGGAGCGACAAGCAAAACTTATGATCCACCAAATATTACAGAATCAAGATGGTATAGAAGAGGAGCCAGATGTGCTCCTTGTGGAGATTTTGAGTATAGTAACAATCTTGATGTACATATTACTGAGAATTTCTCAAATCCAGGAAGAATTGCTGGAGATGAGTGTCGATGTGGAGGGTATGATCCTTCAAATATTACAAATAGAGAAAGTCCAAGCGGAGAAGTCCAAACGGCTAATAGTTTTGGAATGGATTTTATTTGGCAATCAAGAACACCAGGTGGTTCTTGGACAACAATTAATGGAGCAACAGGAGCTACATTCAATCCTGGTCCTATTACAAGAACTATGGAATATAGAAGGGGAGCAAGAGCCTTCCCTTGTGAAAATTTTGTATTTACATCCCCTGTTGTAAAAGGTGTAAATGAAGAGCCTGATGCTAGAGATGATGAAACGACTACATGTCCAGGAGAAAGAATTTGGATAAATGTGGCAGAAAATGATAGAGATCTTCAAAATGGTAATTTTAGAGTGTCTATTATAAGAGATGCTCGAAATGGTAATACTGTAGTCAACTTTGATGGCGTTCAAGGCGCAATCGATTATACTTCTAATCCAAATTTCTGTGGTACGGAAGAAATCATATATGAAATATGTAATTTAGGATCATGTGGGACTCAATGTTGTGATCGAGCTACCTATACTATTAATGTGGAGGATGATGAGAGACCTACTTTTGACAACTCACCAAATGATATTACTGTAGAATGTAATGTTGTGCCAAATGCACCAAATGTTGAAGCATCTGATAATTGTGACAATAACGTAGAAATTACATTCAATGAGCAAAGACAAGATGGAAATTGTAATGATAATTATACACTTACAAGAACTTGGACTGCTACAGATAATTGTGGGAACACTAATACTCAAACTCAAAGGGTAACTGTACAAGATACTACTTCGCCTGATTTGACTGGTGTTCCAGGTGATGTGACGGTAGAGTGTGATAATATTCCTGCACCAGCTAACCCATCTGCTACGGATAATTGTGACAATAACGTTACGATTACACCTAGTTTTAGTAGCACACAAGCCAATAATGGATCTTGTAATGAATTTGATTATGTTATTACAAGAACTTGGACAGCTGAAGATAATTGTGGAAACACTACGTCTAGAACCCAAACCATAACAGTTAGAGATAGAACTGCACCTCAAATTACAGAAGAAGCAGATGATATGACAGTGGAATGCGATGGTAATGGAAATACTAATCAACTAAATGCATGGTTAGCAAATGATGGTGGAGCTCGAGCAGCTGATAATTGTGATCCTACAGTTACTTTTTCAAATAACTTTGGTAACAATAATGGCTTATCCAATTTATGTGGAGAAACTGGAAGTGTAACTGTAGTATTTACTGCATCAGATGAATGTGGAAATACAAGCACTACGACTGCAACCTTTACCATTGAAGACACTACAAATCCAAATATTGGAACTGAAGCTTCTGATATGACAGTTGAATGTGATGGAGATGGCAATACAGCCCAATTAAACAATTGGTTAAACAACAATGGAGGAGCTGCAGCTAGTGATGTATGTAGTGGAAATGTAGTTTGGACTAATAATTTTACAAACCTTTCAGATGATTGTGGTATGACTGGTTCGGCCACAGTGACATTTAGAGCTACAGATGATTGTGGTAATTTCAGTGAAACTACTGCAACATTTACTATTGAAGATACAACACCAGTTGATTTTGATGATGCTTCTGATATGACAGTGGAATGTGATGGAAATGGTAATACACAACAATTGAATGCGTGGCTAGCCGATCATGGTGGGGCTACTGCTACAGATGTTTGTAGCGAAATTGTTTGGTCAGACAACTTCAGTGGTCTATCGAATGATTGTGGAGAAACTGGATCTGCGACTGTTACATTTACAGCAACTGATGCATGTGGTAACACAAATCAAACAACTGCAACTTTTACAATTGAAGATACTACCAATCCTACTATTGGCACTCAAGCAAACGATATGACTGTTGAGTGCAACGGCTCTGGTAACAATGCCCAATTAAACGCGTGGTTAGATTCAAACGGAGGTGCTGCGGCAAGTGATATTTGTAGTGGTGTAGTTTGGACTAATGATTTCTCAAGTTTATCAAACTTGTGTGGAAATACTGGAGACGCTACAGTGACATTTAGAGCTACAGATGATTGTGGGAATTTTACAGAAACTACTGCTACTTTCACTATTGAAGATACAACTAATCCTTCTATTGATGATCAAGCTGAAGACCTTGTAGTAGAGTGTGATGGAAACGGAAACCAAGGAGAACTTAATGCATTTTTAAATACTAATGGGGGAGCAGAAGCTAGTGATATTTGCAGCGGTGTTGTATGGACTAACAATTTTTCTGTTTTAAGTGATGATTGTGGTGCAACTGGTACTGCAACTATTACTTTTAGAGCTACAGATGATTGTGGCAATTTTAGTGAAACTACCTCTACTTTCACAATCGTGGATAATACGCCTCCTGCTATTCTCGACCAAGCTGAAGACATAGTTCTTGAATGTGATGGCAATGGAAATACTGGTGCTATCAATACTTATTTAAATAACAATGGTGGAGCTACTGCATCAGATGTTTGTGGTGGATTCACATGGACTAATGATTTTACAAACTTGTCTGATGATTGTGGTGCAACAGGTACCTCAGTAGTAACTTTTACAGCTACTGATGAATGTGGAAATGAAAGTACAACATCAGCTACTATAACTATTGAAGACACAACTAATCCGACTATCGAGCTTCAAGCGCAAGATATGGTAGTTGAATGTAATGGTTCTGGTAACCAACAAGAATTAAATGCTTGGTTAGACAACAATGGGGGAGCAGTGGCAACTGATGTTTGTAGCGGCGTTGTATGGACTTTTAGTCCAGATCCAGCAAATATTAGCAATGAATGTGGAGCCACTGGTGAGGTGACAGTTACATTTAGAGCTACAGATGATTGTGGCAACTTTAGTGAAACGACTGCAACGTATACAATAGAAGATACAGTTGACCCAACTATTACACCTGCTTCTGATATGGTAGTAGAGTGTGATGGTGATGGAAATACTGCTCAATTGAATGCTTGGCTGAATGATAACGGCGGAGCTACTGCTTCAGATGTATGTAGTGACGTTGTTTGGACATTTAGTCCAAATCCAGCAGTGCTTTCTGATGAGTGTGGAGCTACCGGTTCTGTTACTGTTATTTTTACAGCTACAGATGACTGCGGTAATTTCTCAGAAACAACTGCAACCTTCACTATAGAAGATACAACTTCACCTGATATTACAACACAATCTTCTGATTTAGTAGTAGAGTGTGATGGTGAGGGAAATACTGCAGACTTTGACGCATGGTTAGCAGATAATGGTGGAGCAATTGCTTCAGATATTTGTAGTGATGTAGTTTGGACTTTTGAAGTAACTCCTTTGACAGATGATTGTGGAGAAACTGGAACAGCTACCGCTGTATTCACCGCTACAGATGATTGTGGTAACACAAGTCAAACTACTGCATCTTTCACAATAGAAGATACTACAGCTCCAGATCCTGTTTGTCAAGATATTACTATCCAATTGGATGGAAATTGTTTTGCTAGTATTACTCCAGAAGATATCGACAATGGTAGTTCTGATGTATGTGGTGATATTGCAAACCTTGAATTAGACATTACAGAGTTCACATGTATCTCTGATGTTGGAAATAATACTGTAACCTTAACAGTTACAGATGATTGTGGAAATCAAGATGCTTGCACAGCAACAGTTACTGTTGAGCAATTTGATCTTGCTTTAAGAACAATCTTAGCTCCTGGTGAAGATGAAAGAGTTTACCCTGGAGAAGATATAACTTTCAAAATTGAAGTACATAATCAAGGTACTTTGACTGCATCTAATATTGAAATTACAGATTACATTCCTGATGGTCTTGCACTTAATGATCCTGCATGGAGCCAATCTGGTGGTAATGCTGTGTTGACTTTACCTGGTACTTTAGCTCCAGGTGCAATGACTATGGTTAATATTACTTTTACAGTAACACAGCAATTTGATGGATCTATTGTAAACGAAGCTGAAATATCTGATGCAGACGCACCAGCTGGTTTCAATAATACAGATGTAGATTCAGTTGCTGATTCAAACCAAAATAATGATGATGGTGGAGAAGTAAATGGCCCAACTGATGATGAAATCAATCAAGGATGTTGTAGCCCAGCTGGAGAAGGCGATGAAGATGATGCCGATCCAGAAGATATCATGGTTGAGGTATTTGATTTAGCTTTAAGAAAAACTTTAGCAGCTGGAGAAGATGCAAGAGTTTATCCTGGCGAAACAGTAACTTTTGATATTGAAGTTTTCAATCAAGGAACTGTTGAAGCAAGTAATATTGAAGTTACAGATTATGTTCCTGCTGGTTTAACACCTATAGGTTCTACTGTACTAGATTTTGGTACTATTGCTCCAGGACAATCAACTACTATTCAAATTTTATTTACTGTTGATGCAGCTTCTGCAGCAGCAACTCTTATCAATAGAGCAGAAATATCTGATGCAACTGATGAGTTTGGTGATAGACCAACTGATATTGATTCAACTCCTGATGCAAATGATGGAAATGATAATGAAGTAAATGATGAAATTAATAATACTGGAGGTGATGAAGATGATGCAGATCTTGAACCATTAGAGCTTGAGATCTTTGATCTTGCTTCAAATATTACATTAGCTCCAGGTGAAGATGATAGAGTTTATCCAGGTGAAACAGTTTCATTTAAAGTGACAGTTTTCAATCAAGGAACTGTAGACGCTGAAGACATCGAAGTTACTTTAATGATTCCTGATGGACTTACTTCAACACAAGGTATTCCTAACATGGGTACTATTTCTTTTGCTGGGCCATTAGCTCCTGGAGATATGGTTATGGAAATAATCGAATTTACAGTTGATACTGATGTTACAGCAGCTGAAGAGTTGATTATAAAAGAAGAAATTAGTGATGCTACAGATGAGTTTGGTGATAGACCAACAGATATTGATTCTACACCGGATGATAACTTTAATAATGATGCTGGTGGTGTTGTAGACTCAAATACGGATGATACAATATTAAATGAGAATGGAGATGAAGATGATAACGATCCAGAGAACGTATTCTTAGAAATCTTTGATTTAGCTTTAAGAAAGACTTTGAGTGCGGGTGAAGATGCAAGAGTATATCCTGGCGAAGTAGTTAGCTTTGATATTGAAGTATTTAATCAAGGAACGGTTCCTGCTTTTGATATAGTTGTTGAAGATTTCACGCCAGCTGGATTAACGGCAAATGGACCAACTACTTTAACTATAACTGGGCCTCTTGCTCCAGGAGCAAGCCAAGTTTTATCAATTGAATTTACTGTGAATGCAGATGCTTCAGCTGGTAATACAACTAATATTGCAGAAATTCAGTCTGCGCAGGATGACTTAGGGGACAATCCTGAAGATCTTGATTCTGATCCTGATAACAACCCTAATAATGATCCTACTGATAACGATTCTATTGATAATGAGAATGGAGATGAAGATGATAATGATCCAGAAACATTAGATATTCAAATCTTTGACCTTGCTCTTAGAAAGACTTTGAGTGCTGGTGAAGATGCAAGAGTATATCCTGGTGAAACAGTTTCATTCGATATTGAAGTATTTAATCAAGGAACTGCCGATGCAACAAATGTAGAGGTAACAGATTATGTTCCTGCAGGCTTAACTATCATCGGGAATAGTGTTCTTGATTTTGGGGATATTCCTGCTGGCCAATCAACGGTGCTTCAAGTTGAATTTACAGTTGATAACGCAGCTGAAGCTGCAACGCTAATCAATAGAGCTGAAATAAGCGACTTTATGGATGACTTAGGTGGAATGCCTGAAGATATCGACAGTGTTGCTGATGATAATGATGGAAATGATGGTAACGAAGTAAATGATGAAATTGATAATGGAGGAGGAGATGAAGATGATGCCGATCTTGAACCATTAGAGTTGGAAATTTTTGACCTTGCTTCTAATATTACTTTAGCGCCTGGTGAAGACGATAGAGTGTATCCTGGAGAAACAGTAGGTTTTAAAGTAACTGTTTTCAACCAAGGTACTGTATCTGCAGAAGATATTGAAGTTACACTTATGATTCCTGACGGCTTAACTTCTACTTCAGGTATAGCAAACATGGGTACTATTACTTTTGCTGGACCTTTGGCACCTGGAGCAATGGAAATGCAAATCATTGAATTTACTGTTGATACAGATGTATCTAGTGCTGCAGAGTTGATAATAAAAGAAGAAATTAGCGATGCTACAGATGAATTTGGTGATAGACCAACTGATATTGATTCTACTCCGGATGATAACTTTACAAATGACGCTGGAGGTGTTGTAGATTCTGATACCGATGACACAGTTGACAATGAAAATGGAGATGAAGATGATAATGATCCAGAGAATGTATTCTTAGAAATCTTTGATTTAGCATTAAGAAAAACATTAAGCGCTGGAGAAGATGATAGAGTATATCCTGGAGAAACAATTTCTTTTGATATAGAAGTAATTAACCAAGGAACTGTTCCTGCTTCAAATATTGTTGTTGAAGATTTTGCTCCAAATGGCTTAACTGCTAACGGACCTTCAACTATTACTATTGCTGGACCTATTGCACCTGGTTCATCTGAAATAGTTTCTGTTTCATTTACTGTGGATGCGGATGCAATTGCTGGTCTTTCTGCTAATATTGCGGAGATACAATCTGCAAATGATGATTTAGGAGATAGTCCTGAAGATATTGACTCAACTCCTGACGATAATCCAGGTAATGATCCAACAGAAGATAATGCAGTGGATAATGAAAATGGAGATGAAGATGATAATGATATTGAAGAAGTAAATATTGAGATTTTCGATTTAGCCCTAAGAAAGACTTTAGCTGATGGAGAAGATAGAAGAGTTTATCCAGGAGAGGAGGTAACATTTACAATAACAGTATTTAACCAAGGAACTGTTACTGCACAAAAT
>CAYZUW010000213.1:0-7498 GCA_964481325.1 uncultured Saprospiraceae bacterium | reverse complement strand
CTTTTCGATATTGCAAATTAACAGCTAAAGAACTATTAAACGCTGTCCAAGAAAACGTCCCCGTCCCTTGATCTACTTCTAACTCACTTACACTAGAAGGTAGGCTGCATTCAAAACAGTCATTCATCATATCTGTTAGCGAATTGAACAAATTGAGTTGTCCTTCCGTCTTTGTGATACCCCTCAAAGATCCATTCGCTTTTGTTCCATCAAGCAAATAGCCAACTACAAAATTTGCCGCTTCTTTAGGATCGTTTTTGGCTATACAAGTTAGATTATCGCAAGGTGCAGCATAAAGTAATCCTACTAGACCAGCTACGTTTGGAGTAGCTGCGGATGTTCCACTAAAGGCGCCATATCCGTTGAGTTGCGTAGTGAAAACACCATCTCCGAATGCACCCAGATCAATACTATTTGCGCCAAATGCTGCGTTTCGAACCTTCTCTCCAAATTGATTTAAATTGGTAACAGAAACTAAAAAATCAGAAGAACATGAAGTGGGCAAATCGCCCTGTTGATCTACATTGATATCTAGATTAGCTGTTGCTGCACAATTTACTATTCCTACTTCTCCAAGCCTATCATAAAAGGAGCACCATAGTGGCGCATCTTCTGCTTGGCCAAAATTTCTACCCCACGAAGCATTCGTTGCCACTACAAATGCGCCTTCGTTCCCTAAACTGAGATTATATTTATTGCGCATCGTAAACGCATAGCCATAGGCTATCAAAACGTTCGCTTCCGTAGTATTAAAATCGTTTTTGATGATCATCAATTTTGAATCCCAGTTTATTCCTGTGACCCCTTCATCGTTATTACCAGTAGCCCCGATAATGCCTGCCACTGAGGTTCCATGATTTGCTGTCCCTTGTATATTTCCATTCTCTTCGATAGTATTATACCCCAGGTGATCATCCACATACCCATTCTGATCATCATCAATTCCGTTAAAAGGGATTTCATTATGATTGATCCAAATGCGGTCTTTTAAATCGGGATGGCCACTAGCAATTCCATTATCAATGACTGCAATAACAATTGTATCTCCCTGGGGTGTTAGGCCACCTGTAGAAATATCCCAAGCCAAGTCACTATCCAAATCTGCTTCTGGATTTCCATTCAATAACAGATTCAAATGATGCCATTGCTCATCAAATAATTCATCATTAGGGACTGCGCGAGAATTAACAAAATGATTGTATTGGATTTGCTCCACTGTTTGGTCTTGCCACAGTTTCCGCTTTAATGATTCAGCCTTATGGATTGTAAAATCAAAATTGAACTGCCATATATTTAAGGCTTTCACTAGTGGCTTCGCATCGAAAATCTTTGATTGAAAATGCCGACTTTCGAATGATTCTAGAAAAGAATCAATCTCTTGATTAGGCTTTAGCTGCACTAATAGTTCACCTTGTTTGTGATCAAGAGACTGTGCGAATAGCGTATCTGGGGATACAGTCAAAAAACAGAGGACGAAGCCTAGGAGGAAAAATATATTATTCATTAAGTAAAATTACTGCGTACTTGTTAGGTACATCAACTATCCTACTAAACAGAAATTGATATAGGACAATCTGTTTAGCATGCACATCCAACTAGATGGCAAAATACTTACTGAAATATTAAGGACGGATTTATTTAATTCTTAATCAAATAAATTGTCGTATGTATTGTCATTGCTAGCAGAATTATCTCTCAATTCTGGTCGCTTAACCTTTTCATCAAGGTCAAGACCTTCTCCTGAGTCTCCCATCAGTAGTAGAGTACTTTTCTTTTCCCACTCTTCTAACATAGCCAGACCTTTCTCTTCAAAAACACCATTTTGCAGATCGATAGATTCCATAAAGGAAGAAGACATCTCCATCATTCTTTCCATCTCTCCTACTTTATTGGATACATCATCTGCAACAGCTTCCATAGCTGCGTCGAACATAGCGCGCTTATCTGGATCTCCAGAAATCACGCTCATAGCAGACTTCATAGCGCCGTGAGAGGCACGTATTGCCTTACGTTCTTGCTCTTTTACCTTTACCTGGTCTTTGGTATCCTCCAATAGAATTTCAGAATTGGTATACATCTTAGTCAGAATCCTGTAGATCACCTGCATCTTATTGAGCAAAGTGGTGTACTTCGCATTTGATTCCTTTAGACGAGCTGCCTTTCTAGAAGATAGCGTCAATTGGGTTGTATTTCCTTTGGCTTTGGCAGCACTTGCCAAAGCCATATTGTTTGATATTTCTTTTTCATTGGTTTCAACCAATGTTTTAAGCTTACGCATCTGACCACGTATTTGTCCGATTTGCTTACTCATTTTTCTGAGGTTGTCTTCTAGGTCACTCAGATAATTTTTGAGAATACCAATAGGATCAATCGTAATAAACAATCCCGTAATCTTACGCATCGCACTCTTGTACATGTAAGACACCAAATTTCTACCACTCTTACTAAAAGCTGTGAAAAGCACTACTCCTAAAACCACAGCACTTGCCACCACTGCAGCTACAGTACCAATATTAGTCAGTAACCAGAATCCTGCAAATCCTAGTGCTGCTAGAATAGCCACTAAAAAGATTAATCCTGTTACTCCTTCTGGTTTTTTCCAAAAAGATTTTTCCTTTTCCATTGAAGCGAAATCTGCCATATTCTATTATAGGTATTTATTAAATTTATCAATATCGTCTGCTATGATTCCTAGCATACTTTGATAAGTAGATTCGAAATTATTTTTTGTTGCGTTTATTTTGTCTTCGGCAGCTTTGATATCTGCATCTGCATTGTCGATTGTACCTTGAGATTTTTTTATCTCTTCTTCTAAAGCTTGAATCTTTTTATTGTCTTCTTCAATTTGCTTTTTCAATCGCTCCACCTCAGATTTTTTGCCTGCGATTTTTTCTCGAACTTGATTCTGCAAAGCCTCATCAAACTGAGCCTTTTCTTTGTCTATTATTTGTTGGTAGTGTCTTGCGGTTTGCACCAGCTTATCCTTTGTCAATCCCACTGTAGAAGCAGTAGCAAAAGCAGATTTTATGGCTGTCTCATCATCCATATTCATTTGCTTTAATGAACTTAAGGATTGCTTAAACTCTATGTAGTCAAAGCCCTGCATGTTATTTCTACTCAATGCTTTCGTTAAAAACTCTAAGCTCTTTTGGTCAACTGTCCCTCCAATGTTAAAAATCTGATTCAAATCCGAAGCCATATATATAAGGTTGATATCTACAAATATAGAAAATATAGGTATGTAAACACCTATTTAATCGCTAAATCACGCTATAAATACTACGAAATTACAATAGGTATGTTCAAATCAGATTTTCAGCGAAGGATAAGGCGCGAATATCCATCCAATTGTAGCTCACTCCCTTCATTGTATAACCAACGTGACCGCCCTTAATGGTTAATTCTAGCCGTATTTTTGGGTGTCTTTTACACAACTCCATAGGGATGCAAGTGGTAGACACAATCGGGTCATTTTTGGCCAAAACGATAAGCAATGGGCTATCAATATCGTGTAAAAAATTTTTACAGGAGGCAGAGTAGTAAAAATCATCTACATTATCGAATCCATTCAAGGCAGCAGAATAGGCGGTATCAAAGGATCGCCAATTGGTATGAGAATCTATTTTGCTTACATCTAATCTCCCTGGAAATTGTTTGTCTTTGAGTAGGATTTTTTCTTTAAGACTTGTTCGGAAATGTTTATTGTATAACCAGTTGCCATTCATTTCAACGCACTTGATACTTTCTTCTAAATCAAACGGAGCAGAAAAAGAAATACCGCATTTGATTTCTGCAGGCAGCTTGCCCGCATAGACAGATAAATACTTGCTCAACATGGCGCCTCCCATACTATATCCAGACAGGACGATTTCAGAATAAGAATGCTTACTTACTATATGATCCACGACTTGCTTCAAGTCTTCGGTCTCCCCGTGATAATATAATTTGAAATTGCGATTGATTTCTTCGCTACAGGATCTGCAGTTGAATGCTACGACGTCCCATCCGTTATTTGCAAAATGCTTGGCAGCACTTCGAATGTACTGCCGCGAACTGTTTCCTTCCAGTCCGTGAAGTAGGATTACTAATTTCTTGGAATCTTGTGTAGACCAGTCTAAATCGACAAAGTCCCCATCGCTAAGTTCAAGGCGTTCTCTTTGATAGACAACGCCTTCAACTTTACGAAAAACACCTGGTATTAGTGTTTGTAGTTGACCGTTAAACAGCCAAAATGGGTTTCCTTGATAGGATTCATTTATACTCAAGGACATAAGTAAGCATTTCTAGTCTTACTCACTATCATCATGATTATCGGTGCCCGTTTCTTCTTCATTTACATCATCCTTGTCCCCTTCCCCTTTATCTGCAGCACCTGACTCTTCCGCTCCAGCACTTTCTTGATTTTCACCTCCTTCTTCGTCCATCAAGTCCTCATCTTCACTATCTGCCGCTTTGATAATAGCCACATCTCCAATCTTCTGCTCGTCTTTTAAGCGAATTACCTTCACTCCCGAAGTCGCTCTACCCATGGTTCTGATGTCTTCCACACTCATACGAATAACGATACCATCCAAGGTTGTTATCATCATATCATCACTCTCTGTCACTGCTTTTAGTGCCACTAGACTACCTGTCTTCTCATTGATATTCATAGTACGTACTCCTTTTCCTCCTCTATTCGTCACACGATAATCGTCTAAGGCAGAACGCTTTCCATTTCCATTCTCTGATACGACCATGATCGTTACTTCTGGATCATTAGGATCTACACTTACCATCCCTACTACGGCGTCGTTGTCATCATCAAGCGTGATACCTCTCACACCCGCTGCAGATCTACCCATAGCACGCACTTTTGCTTCCGGGAATCTGATGGCGCGACCACCTTTGTTTGCGATAAATATTTCTCTATTGCCATCCGTCAACTTCACTTCTAGCAGTTGATCTCCTTCATTGATGGTAATCGCCTGGATACCATTTGTTCTTGGTCTAGAGAAAGCTTCTACCAAGGTCTTTTTGATCAATCCTTTCTTCGTACAGAATACGATGTAGTTGTTATCTAAAAATTCCTGATCCTTTAGATCTTCAATGGCGATATAGCCTTTGACCTTATCTTCCTTAGGTAAGGTCAGTAGATTTTGTATCATTCGACCACTTGACACCTTACTTGCCTCGGGTATTTCGTAAATCCTGAGCCAATGACACTTACCACTATCCGTAAATAAGAGCAAGTAATTATGCGTCTTAGCGATAAACATGTGTTCGATATAATCTTCCGATTTGGTTTTAGAACCTCTCGAACCACGTCCTCCTCTTCCTTGCGTTTTGTACTCAGAAGTCTTCGTTCGCTTTATATATCCTTGATGACTGATGGTAACCACCACTTTGTCATTAGGAATCATATCTTCGATATTGATCTCACCCTCTGCATGCGTTATCTGCGTACGTCTTTCATCTCCAAACTTATCTTTTATCTCTGTCAGTTCCTCTTTTATGATATTGTTTTGTCTATCAGGACTAGCCAAAATATCTTTGAGGTCGATGATTTGTTCTTGCAACTCATCATACTCTGTACGCACTTTTTCTCTCTCTAGACCAGTCAGCTTTTGCAGTCTCATCTCTAAGATCGCCTTTGCCTGCGCTTCGGTGAGCAAGTTATCTCCCTCGGGATGGAAATTTTCGCTTTGGAAATCTATCAAGGGTTTAAAGTCTTTCCAGAACTTTTCTTTATCATCGACAAACTCTCCCTTCATCAACTTTAACTTCGCCTCTTCTGGAGTCTTACTATTTCTAATAAGCGTAATCACTTTGTCTATATAGTCTATAGCGACTAATAGCCCAAGAAGAATATGCGCTCTCTCCATCGCCTTGTTCAATTCGAACTCGGTACGACGCTGGATGACTTGCAATCTAAACTTAATAAACTCTGTGATCAAGCGCTTTAGAGAAAGCTGTATAGGTCTTCCATCTACAAGAGCGATGTTATTTACCCCAAATGAACTTTGCAGCTGCGTATACTTGTATAACTTACTGAGAACCACCTTACCAATGGCATCTGTCTTAAGGTCAACTACAAGGCGTAGCCCCGTCTTTCTATCTGATTCATTGCTCAGTGCACTGATCCCCGTAATCTTACCATCACGGTACAAATCCGCTATCTTTTTCTCAAGTGCATTTGTATTTACTTGATAAGGAATCTCTGTTATGATGATGCGCTCTCTACCTGTTTTAGTTTGTTCTATCTCCGCTTTTCCTCTCAGCACGACTCTACCCCGACCCGTCTCGAAGGCCTCTCTAACTCCGCTAGTTCCGTAGATAATTCCACCTGTAGGGAAATCTGGCGCTTTGATATGCTCCATCAGACCATCCACATCTATATCCGGATTGTCTATAGTAGCGATCACACCGTCAACGACTTCACTCAGGTTATGAGGTAGCATATTGGTTGCCATACCCACTGCGATACCCGAAGATCCATTGATCAATAGATTTGGCAGCTTGGCAGGTAAGACCGTAGGCTCTTTCAAAGAATCGTCAAAATTAAATCTAAAATCTACCGTGTCCTTCTTGATATCATCAAGCATCTCCGTAGACATTCTATCCATTCTTGCTTCTGTATATCTCATCGCGGCAGGTCCATCTCCATCAATATGTCCGAAGTTTCCTTGGCCATCTACAAGAGGGTAACGAAGCGCCCAATCTTGTGCCATACGCACCATTGCATCATACACTGAAGTATCACCATGCGGGTGATACTTACCCAAAACCTCTCCTACTACTCTGGCAGATTTACGATGTGGTTTGTTGGACTGTAGACCCAAATCATTCATCGCATACAAGATACGTCGATGCACAGGTTTGAGTCCATCCCGCACATCTGGCAAGGCTCTACTCACGATAACTGACATAGAATAATCGATGTAAGCATTCTTCATTTCGTCCTCAATATTGATTGGAATTATCCTTTCTGAAGCCATAAATTTTGTTCTAATTTAAGAAGCTCGAAATTACGATTTTTTTACATATTTACCGCTAAGAAAGTGAATAAAAAACACAGTATTTTTCAAGTATTTTTGAATTTAAAACTTAAGCTCTATTCCACTCATTTTCAGCAGTTTGTATATGCTTTTTTTGAGAGTACTTTTTTCCTTATCAAACAAATATTTTTTACTTCTTTTTTAAGGGCAATTTGGGGCCTACCCTGGTTATTTGAGTCGCACAAAAGCGACTCAAATAACCAGGGTCGCTATGATACGAGACTCGCTAGTCAGCTCGGTGCTTCGCACTAGGAGATGCCATGCTAGACCACCACCCTAAGCCATCTCCTACCTCTCCTCAGCGCTAGTCCATACTTCGTAATGTTTTTTTATTTGTCTTTAGGTATCAAGAGCAAGAATTCAAATAATAAAGTACAAATTGAATTGTTGAGTTGTTGAGTTGTTTTTTTTTGTGGAATCGCTTATCACTTTAGCTACCAAGAAAAGGAGTTCATTATGAA